>JAHWJE010000344.1 GCA_019348575.1 Actinomycetota bacterium
GCCGGACCGGCGCTCAAGTCGCTCACAACACCCTCCCCCGTCCGCGATCAGCAGGGATCCTGACCCTTGCAGATCCGCGGCCGGGCAGCAACCGCCCGCCGCGCCGCAGGCCCTCGCCAGCGACTGGCGGCGGCGTCCTGCGGGTACTCGCTGCTCCCGCCGTCTTCGCAAGGAGCACAGAACATGATCGGATTCATCGTCGCAGGGCTCATCATCGGTCTGCTCGCCCGGCTGCTGCTTCCGGGCCGCCAGAAGATCGGGCTGCTGTGGACGCTCGTGCTCGGCGTGCTCGGGTCCGTCGTCGGCGGCGTCGTCGCCAACGCGATCGGCAGCGGCGACATCATGGAGCTCAACGTCTTCGGCTTCATCGTCGCGGTCCTCGCCGCCGTGGCGCTGCTCGCGGTCGCCGAGCGTGCCGGTCTCGGCGCCGGCCGTGACCGCCGGCACATCGAGCGTCGCTAGTCGGCGAACGGCAGCAGCACGTCGACGCCGGAGAGCTCCAGCACGCGCTGCACCGCCCTCCCGCCGCGCAGCAACGACAGGCGGTGGGCGTCGGCGCGCGAGCGTGCGTGAGCCTGCACGAGCAGCCGCACGCCGGTCGAGTCCATGAACGTCAGACGCGAGAGATCGAGCACGATCGAGCCGGCATCGGTGCTCTCGACGCGCTCGAGCTCCGCCTGCACCCAGTCGGCGGTCGCGAGGTCGAGCTCGCCGATGAGGCGGAGCGTGTGGATCTCGCCGTCGCGCTCGGAGTGGATCGTGAGCTCGCCGAGCTCGATCATCTCGGCGGCGCGCGGGGAAGCATGCGGGAGAGCAGGATCGTCAGTCATCCAGGTCCTTGCTGATGGGTCGTTGCCGAGGTCCGACGGCGGCGGGTGAGCGCGCGCCCGGCGTCTCTCTGTCGTCCAGGGCAACGGCGTCCTGATCGAGAAGCGCGCCAGCGCGAACTGTAGAACGAATCGCACGACTCGTGCACGCCATGCTCGAGACCTCTCCACGCGCCCGGCACGTCAGCGCACCGCGACGACGCTGTGCACCGTCGGCAGGCAGTCGGCCGCCGCGGACCACGTCCTCGAAGCATCGCCCGAGCCGAAGACGTGGCCCGATGTCGTGCCGAAGTACAGCTCGAGCTGCGGTCCCTGCCCCGCGGCGGCGAACGCGTGCCGCAGCACGGTCAGGTACGCATCCTGCTGGGGCAGCCCCTCGCCGCGCGCCTTCCAGCTCGCGCCCGCGTCGCGCGTCTCGTAGACGCGCACGCGGCCTTCGGCGGTGACCCGGTCCGTGTCGGCCGTGAGCGGTATGACGAACGCGCTGTCGGGATCGGCCGGATCGACGGCCAGCGGGAAGGCGAAGTCCGACGGCAGCCCCGGCGCGATGTCGGTCCAGCTGCGGCCGGCATCGTCGGAGCGGTACACGCCGCCGTGAAACTGCATGAAGATCCGCTCGGGCTCCTGCGGTGCGCGCTGGAGGCTGTGCACGCACAGGTCGGTCGACTGCGCCTGGCTCTCCTCGGGCAGGTAGCGCGGCACGAGGCCCTCGTTGCCGCGCGACCAGGTCGAGCCGCCGTCGTCGGTGAGCCACACGCCGGCGGCCGAGACGGCCAGCGCCAGCCGGTCGGGGTCGCCTGGCCAGGGCACGATCGAGTGCAGGCACAGCCCACCGCCGCCGGGCTGCCAGGACGGGCGCGTCGGATGCTCCCAGAGCGCCTCGTTCAGCGTCCAGGACGCGCCGCCGTCACGGCTCTCGAACAGCACCCCCGGGTCGCCCCCGGCGTAGACCAGATCCTCGGCCTCCCCCGCCACGATCGTCCAGACGCGCGCGAGCGCCGCGTCGCCGTCCTGCGGCAGCGCAACGCCCTCGGCCTGCGTCCACTCGCCCGCGGCGTCGTCGGTGAACCAGACCTTCGGCCCGTAGAACGCGCTCGTCACGGACGCCAGCAGCCGCCCGCTGCGCGGGTCGCGCATCGCGTACTCGACGGAGTCGCCCGCGAAGGCGCGCGCGCTGAGCGCGAACTTCGACCCGGGCTCGCCCTCGTAGACGAACAGCCCCTTCTTCGTTGCGATCAGCAGCTCGGTCACGTTGGGGTGATCCTGCCCGACGACCGGCGCGAGCGTCAACCGGCGGCGCCGTCTCCGAGCTCGCGCGGGGTGATCGACATGCGCCGCTCGTCGCCGCCGCGCACGACCGTCAGCTCGATCGGACGCCCGATCATCTGCTCGGTCATCAGCCTGTGCAGATCCTCGACGCCGCGCAGCTGCACCCCCGCCGCCTCGACGAGCAGGTCCTCCGGGCGCAGACCGGCCGCGGCGGCCGGCGAGCCGGGCAGGATCTCGACGATCTCGATCGCGCGCTCGCGCCCCAGCCGCGCGACGAGCCGCGGCGGCAGCGGGCGCGAGCCGCCGGCGATGCCGAGGTAGGCGCGCCGCACGCGCCCGTCGACGATCAGCGCGGAGATGATGCGCCGGGTGGTGGCGTCGATCGGGACGGCCAGTCCGAGGCCGACGCCGGCGACCGCCGTGTTGACGCCGACGACGCGGCCGCGCCCGTCGACGAGGGCGCCGCCGGAGTTGCCGGGGTTCAGCGCCGCGTCGGTCTGGATGACGTTGTCGACGACGCGCTGCGCGCTGCCGGAGCGCACGGGCAGCGAGCGACCGAGCGCCGACACGACGCCCGCGGTCACCGAGCCGGCGAACCCGTACGGGTTGCCGATCGCGACGACGAGCTGTCCGACGCGCAGCGTCGCGGCGTCGCCGAGCGCCGCGGGCGAGAGGTCGCGCCCGTCTGTCCGCAGCACCGCGAGATCCGACAGTGCGTCGGCGCCGACGACCTCGAAGCTCATCTCGCGCCCGTCGACGAACGATGCGACGCCGTCGCGCGCGGACCCTTCGACGACGTGGGCCGACGTCACGAGGTACCCGTCGGGCGCCAGCACGAAGG
>JAHWJE010000345.1 GCA_019348575.1 Actinomycetota bacterium
TGGTCGTCCTGACCCCCATCCGTGACGATTCCGGCGCCGTCGTCGATCTCGTCTTCGACTACGCCAACGGTCGTGCCGCCGTGCTGGCGGGCATCCCGGCCAGCGAGCTCGTGGGGCACCGCCTGCGCGAGGCGCTGCCGGCGTTCCCCGCCGCGCTGCTCGAAGACCTCGTCGCGGTGCTCGAAGGCGGTTCGCCGCTGCGCACGCAGGTCGACCTCGGCGACCGCTCTGCCGGGTCCGGGCAGTTCCCGGCCCGCGTCGAGATCTCGGCGTCGCGGCTGGGGGACGGGGTGCTCGTCGTCTGCGAGGACGTCGGCGCGCACGCTCGTGCGCGAGCGACCGAGCGACGCTACGGCGCGGTCCTCGAGGCCACCTCGGACTGGGTCTCGATCGCCGACCGCGACAACAACCTCGTCTACATCAACCGGGGCGGCCGGCGGATGGTCGGGATCGGCCTCGACGAGGACATCAGCGGCCGGCGCATCGGCGAGTTCTCGCCGGCCTGGGCGCGCGAGCGCGTGCTCGGCGAGGCGCTCGAGGTCGCGCGTCGCGAGGGCTCGTGGCGCGGCGATCTCGCGCGACTGCATCGCGACGGCCACCAGATCCCGGTCTCGCAGGTGATCGTCGCGCGGATGACCGCCGACGGCGAGGTCGACTTCTACGCGACGATCGCGCGCGACATGACGCGCGAGCGCGCCGCCGAGGCGGCGCTGCGCGAGAGCGAGGAGCGATTCCGGATCACATTCGAGCAGGCCCCGATCGGCGTGTCGCTGCTCGACCTCGAGGGCGACTACGTGCAGGTCAACGACGCCTACTGCCGCATCGTCCGCCGCTCCCGTGAGGAGCTGATGCGCGGCGGCCCGGTCGCGATCACCCATCCCGACGACGTCGCGGCGACGCGCCATGCGATGCAGCTGCTGATCGGCGGCAAGGTGCCCGTCTTCCGCTTCGAGAAGCGCTTCGTCGACGCGGTAGGCGAGCCGATCTGGGCCGATCTCAGCGTCAGCGTGTTCCGCGATGCCGCCGGGCGCCCGCAGTACCTGATCGGGATGCTGCAGGACCTCAGCGAGCGCCGTGTCGCGCACACCCTTCAGCGCAGCATGCTCACGACGCATCTGCCGCGGGTCGACGGCGCGGAGCTTGCGGTGCGCTACCTCCCCGGGACGCGGCAGACCGAGGTCAGCGGCGACTGGTACGACGTCATTCCGCTGCCCGGCGGGCGCGTCGGCATCGTGATCGGCGACGTCGTCGGGCGCGGCATCGAAGCCGCCGCGACGATGAGCCAGCTGCGTACGGCATTGCGGGCGTACGCCGTCGAGGGGCTCGAGCCGGCGGTCGTCGTCGCCAAGCTGCACCGGCTCGTCGACCACCTGGCCGTGGGCATGAGCACGACGCTCGTCTACCTGGATCTCGAGCCCTTCACCGGCGAGGTGCGCTACGTCAGCGCGGGACACCTTCCGGTGCTGCACGTCCCCGCCCGCGGCGAATCGCGCTTCCTGGCCGGCGGGCGCTCGAGTCCGCTCGGGACGGCGCCCCCCGGCGCCGAGATCCCGCAGGAACGCTTCGTGCTCGGGCCGGGAGACACGATCCTGCTCTACACCGACGGGCTCGTCGAACGGCGCGACGAGGACATCGACAGCCGCCTGGAGCAGCTGCGGGTGGCGCTCGCCGAGGCGCCGCAGGAGCTGCAGCCGGCACTGGAGCATCTGACGGCGGCGCTCGCCGGCGACGACGCGCTGCGCCAGGACGACGTCGCACTGCTCGCGCTGCGCATGAACGCCGCTCCCTGTAAGACGTTCGCGGCCGCGATCGAGCCGGCGGCCGAGCAGCTCGGCGCGCTGCGCGGGGACCTGCGCGCGTGGCTGGAACGGGCGGGCGCGACCGCCAGCGAGGCCGGCGACGTCCTGCTCGCCGTCGGAGAGGCGTGCGCGAACGCGATCGAGCACGCGGGCGCCGTGGCCGGCAGCGGGATCGAGGTGCGCGGGCAGCTCGTCGGGCGCGAGGTCGTGCTGGGCGTGCGCGACCGCGGCACGTGGCGGCCGGCCGAGCCGCAGCCCGAGCGCGGCCACGGGCTGCGGCTCATGCGCGTCCTGATGGACCGCATCGACATCGCGCGCGAGAACGACGGCACCCGCGTCGAGCTGCGGCGGCGGCTGTCGTCGCGCGCGGCGCTCGGCGATCGCGCGCTCGACGACGAGCCCGATCATCAGCACGCGACGCTGGCGTTCGCGCGCGAGCGGGGGGTGGTCGTCGCGCGGCTGCAGGGCGACGTCGACCTCGGCAGCATCGCGGAGCTGGGGAGCGCGCTCGCCGCCGCGGTGCGCGACGGCGACCGCGGCCTCGTGCTCGACCTCGCCGGCGTGGACTACCTCGACAGCGCCGGCCTGCACCTGCTGCACGACACCTCGCGGATGCTCGGCGCGCGCGGCCAGGCGTTGCGCCTCGCGGTCGCACCGCACGCGCCCGTCGTGCGGCTGCTGGAGCTCGTCGACATCGAGCAGAGCGTGCCGGTCGACCCGTCCGTCGCGGCGGCGGTCGACGCGCTCGTGCCGCCGCCGCTGCTGTGAGCGGCGGCGCGGGTGCGGGCCGCGCGCCGACGAGCAGCCCCGCCGCGGCTACTGAAGCGAGGCGCCGCCGTCGTAGAGCTTGATCACCCGCACGGCGCCCTTGCCGACCTCGAGATGCGCGGTCTCCAGGCACAGGCGGCACAGGACGCACTCGTCGACGTTGCGCTCGACGATCTCGAGCTTGCCGGCGCTCGGCTCGCTGTAGATGTCGACCGGGCAGACCTCCTCGAGCCTTCGCGCCAGCTCGGCGTCGCGCGCGAGCGCCTCGTCCACCTCGACGTCGATGAACACGCCCTCGAGGGCGCCGGCACCGGGCGCGCTCACGCCGCCACCCCCAGGCGCTCCTTGACCGCATCCGGGATCTC
>JAHWJE010000346.1 GCA_019348575.1 Actinomycetota bacterium
CGATCCTCGACCTCATGTCGCCGTTGTTGCGAGACATCCCGCCTCCTCCACCATTCGTGTCCATGCCGCGCCTCTCCTGCTCTCCGCTAGGGCACAGTCTTGAAATTACGCGATGAAACCACCGCCCGCGGCATCATACCCAGGTTTTCGTCCCTTACCAAACCGGAAGCTGAAGTGGTGCCGCCGCCTCTCTCGAGCCGCTGGGTCAGCGGGGGTCGCCCGGGGTCCCGAACGACTGGACGTCCTTCGCCCGCACGAGCGCCGAGCCGGTCCCCGTCTCGTAGCGCACGATCTCGGCGCGCACCTGCTCGCGGCGCCCCTCGAGGTCGGCGATCTCGGCCTGCAGCTCGTCGCGCCGGCGCTCGAGGGCGACCACGCGCTTGCGCGTGCGCTCGAGCTGCGCCTCGAGCTCGAGCACCTTCTCGACGCCGGCGAGGTTCAAGCCGAGCTCGGCCGTCATCTGCTGGATGCGGCGCAGCCGCTCGACGTCCTGGTGGGAGTACAGCCGCGTGCCCTTGGGCGAGCGCTTGGGCTCGATCAGGCCGCGCTGCTCGTACATCCGCAGCGTCTGCGGGTGCATGTCGGCCAGCTCGGCGGCGACGGAGATCATGAACACGCCGCGGTCGGAGGAGACCTCGATCCGCGTGGTGCTGCCGCGGCGACGCTGGGTGCTCATCGCGCGAACAGCTTCGCTCGCGGGTTGCCGTTGAGGACCTTCGCGAGATCGTCCACCGCAGCCTCCTGTTCGGCCGTCAGCTTGTCTGGCAGATCCAGCGTGAACCGGTAGTGGATGTCGCCGTGGCCGGTCTTGCCGAGCCGCTTGGGCCCCTCGCCGCGCAGCCGCTGGACGCTGCCCGGACGCGTCCCGGGCGGGACGCGCAGCGTCTTGCGCCCGTCGAGCGTCGGGACCTCGATCTCGGCGCCGCGCAGCGCCTCGGGCAGCGTGAGCGGGACCTCGACCTCGACGTTGTCGCCCTTGCGCGCGAAGACGGGGGAGTCCTGCACGTGCGTGACGACGTACAGGTCGCCGGAGGGGCCGCCGTTGCGGCCCGGCTCGCCCTTGCCGGCAAGCCGGATCCGGCTGCCCTCGCGCACGCCGGCGGGGATGTTCACGCGGTAGCGCTTGACCGTGCGCTTGCGCCCCTCGCCCTCGCACGTCGGGCAGGGATGCTCGATGATCGTCCCGGCGCCGTGGCAGCGCGAGCAGGGCTGTGAGATCGAGAACAGCCCCTGACCCTCGGACTCGATGCCGCGGCCGTTGCAGCGCGGGCAGACGATCGGCGAGGTGCCGGGCTTGGCGCCGGTGCCCGCGCAGGTCGGGCAGCGCTCGTAGGTCGGAACCGAGATCGGGACCTGCGCACCGTCGATCGCCTGCTCGAAGCCGATCGAGACCTCGGCCTCGAGATCGCGCCCGCGCTCGGCGCGGGTGCGCGCCGAGCCGCCGCCGCCCGCGCGGCCGCGCGCCTGGCCGAAGAGATCGGACAGGATGTCGCCGAAGCCGCCCGTGTCGAAGCCCGGCTGGCCGCTGCCGCCGCGGCCCGCCTGCGAGAACGGGTTGGCGAGCGCGCGGTCATAGGCCTTGCGCTTGTCGGGATCGCCGAGGACGTCGTGCGCCGTCGAGATCTGCTTGAAGCGCTCCTCGGCCTTCGCGTCGCCCGGGTTCTTGTCGGGGTGGTACTTGCGCGCGAGCTTGCGGTACGCCTTCTTGATCTCGTCCTGCGAGGCCTTTCGCTCGACGCCGAGCACCTTGTAGTGATCCTGGCTGGCCATCGGTCCGTCCCTCAGCCGGCGACGATCACCCGCGCGGGACGCAGGACGAGGTCGTTGAGCCGGTAGCCCGACTGCAGCACCTCGACGATCGTGCCGGGCTCCGCGCCGTCGACCGGCGCCTGCGCGACGGCCTCGTGATGGACGGGGTCGAAGCGCTCGCCCTTGGCGGCGTAGCGCTGGATCCCACCGCGCCCGAGCGCCGCCGACAGCTCGGCCTGCACGAGCCGGATGCCGTTGGTCAGGTGGTGCTCGCGCTGGTCGTCGGACGCCTCGACCGCCGCGATCGCGCGCTCGAGGTTGTCCAGCGCCGGCAGCAGCTCCTTCGCGAGGCGGCTCATGCCGCGCGCCTCGGCGGCGCGCACGTCGCGCGTCATCCGGCAGGCGGGGCAGGCCAGGAAGCTCCCGCGCCCGCCCATGCGCTGCACCTTGCGGTACGTCGCCGCGCCGAACCGGTCGCAGCGTACGGTTGTCTCCTCGGCGGCCGCGGCGCCCGCGGCCGCGGCCACCGGTATGGCCTGCCCGTGGTGCAGCAGTATCGCTGCCGCATAGGCGGCCAGACCGGCGGTGGCGACTGGCGTGAACCACACCGTCCGCAGCCAGCCCAGCACCGGGAGGACGGCCAACCCCGCCAACCCCAGGACCGCGATGCGCAGCACCCACGGCCCGGCCGACGGACGCAGCGTGACGACGGCCGCCAGCACCACCACGACCACCCACCGCAGCGGCGCGCTGACCGGATCGTTCATGCCGGCTGGACCGCCGGCGTGCGGTTCGTCGCCCACAGCCCCCACGCGAGGACCGCCAGCGCCGGCACGACCGCCGCCTCGCCCAGGGACCCCTGCGACCGCAGCAGCGACTCCCCCACGCCGAGGACGATGGCCGCAGCCACCGCGGGAACGGCACGAGCTCGCGCCACGACACCGACCGCGGCGGCGCGCAGCGCCAGGCCGACGACATCCGGCACGTCGAGCGCGATCGCCGCCGGCTCGCCGGCAAAGCCGACCGTCCCCCCGCCCACCGCGACCACCACCGCGCTCGCCGTGACTGCCAGAACCCATCCTGCCGCGGGGCGCCGCCGCAGCACCGCCGCGACGATGAACGCCCCCGCAACACCCACGCCGAAGGCGGTGATGCCGGCCCAAGCGGA
>JAHWJE010000347.1 GCA_019348575.1 Actinomycetota bacterium
CGCCATGGGAACCGCCGTGCGCGGACTGATTCCGAGTCCCGGCGCGGCGGACGAGGACGAGTTGACGGGAGCCACGTCGTGAAGGTGTTCCTGACCGGCGCCACCGG
This sequence comes from Actinomycetota bacterium, assembly GCA_019348575.1. The sequence goes on from JAHWJE010000347.1 coordinate 108, forward strand.
CTTCGTTGGCATGGAAGTGATGGCCCGGCTGCTCGAGCGCGGTGACGAAGTGGTTGCGCTGGTTCGCGCTGCCGACGCGCAAGCTGCGCAGGAGCGCCTCGACGGTCATCACGATCCAGCAGTCGACCTTCACGCTGCGGCTGTTCAAGCACCTGAGGGTCGTCAGGACCTACAAGGTGGCCGTCGGCCAGCCCGCCTACCCGACGCCGCGCGGACTGTTCGCGATCCAGAGCAAGCAGGTCAACCCGGTCTGGTCGGTTCCGAACAGCCCGTGGGCCGGAGAGCTCGCGGGCACGACGGTCACGGGCGGCAGCGCCCAGAACCCGCTCAAGGCGCGCTGGATGGGCGTGACCGGCAGCGTCGGGATCCACGGCACGAGCCAGGGCTACTCGATCGGCACGCGCGCGTCGCACGGCTGCATCCGGATGCACGTCAACGACGTCATCGCGCTCTACAAGCGCGTTCCGCTCGGCACGCCCGTGCTGATCCGCTGACGCTCTACCCGCGGTCGCCGGAGGGCCGCGGCCGCGGGTGACCGGAGGGCGAGACGCCGTCGCCGCGCGGCGCAAGCGCGGCGCCGCTCGTGCTGACGGCGTCGAGCAGCGCCTGGGCCTTGAGCAGCATCTCGTCGTACTCGTCCTCGGCCTCGGAGAGCATCACGACCGCGCCGCCCGAGCCGATCGTCGCCCCCGTGTGCGTCGCGACGAGCGTGCGGATGACGACGCTCAGGTCGCCCGTCCCGTTGAGCGCGAGATAGCCGAGCGCGCCGGAGTACACGCCGCGCGGCGCGCCCTCGAGCGCGTCGATGATCTCCATCGTGCGCAGCTTCGGCGCGCCGGTCATCGAGCCGCCCGGGAACGTCGCGCGGATGCAGTCGACGAGGTCGACGTCGTCGCGCAGCCGCCCGCGGATCGTCGACACGAGCTGGTGCACCGTCGCGTAGCTCTCGACGTCCATCAGCCGCGGGACGTGGACGCTGCCGATCTGCGACACGAGCCCGAGGTCGTTGCGCAGCAGGTCGACGATCATCAGGTGCTCGGCGCGGTCCTTCGGGCTCTGGGCGAGGGCGTCGCGCGCGGCGGCGTCGGCGGCCGGGTCGGCGGCGCGGCGGGCGGTGCCCTTGATCGGCTTGGCCTCGACGGTGCGGTCGCGCCCCGCGCGCAGGAAGCGCTCGGGCGACGAGCTGAGGATCGCGCCCTCCTGCATCCGCAGGTAGGCGCTGTAGGGCGCCGGGTTGACGCGCCGCAGCACGCGGTAGAGCTCGAACGTGTCGCTCAGCGCCGGCAGCGTGAGCGTGTTCGTCAGGCAGATCTCATAGCTCTCACCGCACTCGAGCAGGCGCTTGCAGGTCTCGACGTTCGCCATGTGGTGCTCGCGCCCGCGGCTGAGCTCGAACTCGAGCGCCGCCTGGCCGTGGTCGAGCCGGCGCGGCTCCTCGAGCGCGGTCAGCGCGCCGAGCGCTGCCTCGGTGGCGGCGAGCCAGGCGGTGGCGGCTGCGCGGTCCCGCGCGCTGCCGTCGCTGAGCGCGAGCAGGTGCGTCTCGCCGCGCTCGTGGTCGATCGCGACGATCCGGTCGGCGAGCAGCAGGAACGCGTCGGGCAGCTCGGCCTCGTGCGCGGCGCTCGCGCCGCAGTCGGCCTTCAGCTCGTAGCCGAGGTACCCGACGAAGCCGCCGTTGAGGTCGAACGGCAGCTGCGGGCTGTCGGTGCGCAGGCGCGCGAGCTCGCGGCTGAGGTACGCGAACAGCTTCTCCTTGCGCACGCGGCTCTCGCCGCCACGGGTCACGGTCAGCAGCGAGCCCGCGACGCGGTAGCGCACGGCGGCGCCGAGCGCACCCATCGCGGCGCCCAGGAACGAGAAGCGCGAGAGCGCGGGATCGACGAGGCTCGAGTCAAGCCAGAAGGCGTGCGCGCGGTCGCCGAAGAGCGCCGCAAACGCGCTCTCGCCGTCCGGCGTCCCGTCGACGACGCGATGCGCGACGTCGACCGCGCCGCTGCTGCGCGCCGGGGCGCGGCCGCCGGGCACGACCGTGCTGTGGGGCAGCGTCCTGCCGCGCGCCCGGCGGCGGCGGGGCGACAGCGCGACGAAGTTCGCGACGAGCTGCTCGCCGTGCTCGGTGCCGATCGACTCCGGATGAAACTGCACGCCCCATGCCGGGCGCCGCCGGTCGCCGATCGCCATCAGCGTTCCGTCCTGCGCCCAGGCGAGCGCCTCGAGCTCGCCCGGCAGCGCGGGCTCGACGATCAGCGAGTGGTAGCGCACCGCCTGAAAGCCCTGCGGGATCGCGGCGAAGAGGCCCTCGCCGCGATGAAAGATGCGGCTGATCGCGCCGTGGACGATCTCGTCGGCGCGCACGACGCGCGTCCCGGCCACCATGCGCCCGACCGTTCGACCGTTGGTCCGCCACATCATGACCGGCGCGTAGGCCAGCGTCACCACCACCACCGCGGTGAACGCCCGATTGTGGCGCAGCGACCGCACCGCGTACCTGAAGTCCGCCCCCAGCGTCTCGAGCCAGGGCAGCCCTCGCCTGTCGCGAACCGCCTCGGCCGCCTGCGTCAGCCCGCCGGCCGCGAGCAGCGCCGCGCGCTTCCAGGAGGAGTTGCCCTCGACGTCGATCGCAGCCGGGATCGCCCGATCGCCGAGATCGTAGCCAGCCGCGAGGCGATTGTAGAGATCATCGCGCAAGGGCACGACCCTGCCGCGAACGCCGACGACATCAGGCGACGCGTGCGCCTCGAGATGGCAGGCGAGCAGCTCGGGATGGGCGAGGGCATCGTCGTCGAGATAGCAGACTATCTCGGCCC
>JAHWJE010000348.1 GCA_019348575.1 Actinomycetota bacterium
TCGAGGATCTCGACGCACCCGGCGCGCTCGCACACGGTCGTCAGCACGTCGGCGGGCAGCAGGCCCTCCTCCGCGCACAGCTCGAGCAGGTCGTCGGGCGGCGTCCCGAGGTCGGCGAAGACACCGGTGTCGCCGACCGGCTCGGCGATCGGGCGCGTCCCCTCGTCCTCCTCGTCCTCGTCGTCGACGGGCGGGTCGGTGTCCTCCCAGAGCATCTGCGCGACGTCGCTGGCGAGGACGGCGCGGCGGTCGGACAGGAACACCCGCGGCTCCTCGAGGCTGCCGGCGCCGCCGTCGACGCGCACGACCGCGAGGTGCTCGTCGTCCTCCTCGAGCAGCAGCAGGGCCGGGCCCGGCCCGTCCCCGGTGAGGTCGCGGAGGGTGTCGGCGAGCTGGTCGAAGGGGACCTCACAGGTGATGTCCTGGGAGCCGGGCGCTTCGAGCGGGGAGCCGCCCGGCCCGTGGCCGCGGTAGGTGCGCACCCATTCCCGCCACGGGCGAGCAGCCAGGGCGGGCGTGGTGCTGGCGAAGTCGACGACCACGACCCGGCCCCGGTCGAGCACGGCCAGCGCCCGCCGCAGCCAGTCGGCGGCGGAGGCCTGGATCGGGATGCGGCTGCCGGCGGCGGCGGTGGGAACGAGCTCCTCGGCCACGGCGGCGGCTGCGGAGGGCGACGGGGGCATGAGCGCCGAGCCGCGCGCGGTCCAGATCCGCGGCGAGACGATCCGCCTCGGCCAGCTGCTCAAGCTCTCCGGGGTCGCGGAGACGGGCGGCGAGGCGCGCGAGCTCGTGCAGGAGGGCGCCGTGCGCGTCAACGGCGAGGTCGAGACGCGGCGCGGGCGCCAGCTCCGCCACGGCGACGTCGTCGAGGCGATCGAAGAGCGGCTACGCGTCATCGTGTGAGCCGACCTGCGGTCCGCGCGCGAAGGAGCGTTCGATGCAGCGGATCGGGGAGGAAGCCGCGCGGGTGTTCCGGATGCTCGCCGGGCAGGATCGCGACGAGCCGCTGTGCTCGTACGTCATAGCGCTCTACACGTTCCTGTTCGCCGTCGCGATGATGCTCTTGTTCGCGTGGATCACCGGCGCGCCGCTGGAGTGCGCGGACGCCGGCCGCCGTGGCGGGACCGGCGACGCCGTCGATGGCGCCGGCATACAGGCCCGCGGCGCGCAGCGCGACCTGCAGGGCGGCAGTCTCGGCTCGGCTCGAGGCGCTGGCGGCGGGCGCGAGCGCGAGCGCGCACGCGCACGCGAGGCCGAGCAGGAGGCCGAGGAGCTGTGCGCTGGAGCGCATGATCGATGCGCCTTTCGCGGCTGCGCCGCGCGATCATTCCGCTGGGCGCGGCGTTGCACCGGAAACCGGGCTCAGCCGCGCCGCGCGTCCCACGTGAAGCCACGCACCGCGAGGACCGTGCCGAGCGCGCCCCAGATCAGCAGCACCGCGAGGTCGTCGAGGTGCTCGCCGAACGTCGCCCCCGTCACGATCGCCGCCGACAGGCCGTCGATGAGATGCGTCAGCGGCAGTGCCTGCGCGATGTCGCGCAGGAACGTCGGCGCCGCCTCCGCGTCGTAGAAGACGCCGCTCAGGACGATCACCGGCAGGAAGATCGCGTTGACGTAGGCCGGCGCGGAGTCGAAGTTCGGGATCGCGTGCGACAGCGCGACGCCGAGCGATGCGAAGCACGCGACGCCTGCGGCGACGAACACCGCCAGCAGCAGCCAGTCCTCGGGCAGGCCGACGCCGAACAGCAGCGCGCCCGCGCCGATGACGATCGACAGCTGGATCGTCGTGTTCGTGATCGCGTGCGCGGCGAGGCTCGCGAGGTAGGCGCCGCTCGGCAGCGGTGTCCCGCGCAGGCGCTTGAGGACGCCCTGCTCGCGCAGGAACACGAGGTTCATCGCGAGCGCGACGAACGTCGTGGTCATGATGCTCATCCCCGCGATCCCCGGCACGATGATGTTGAGGTCCTCCTGGCTGCCGGAGAAGATCGCGCCGAACAGCGCGAGGAACAGCAGCGGCAGCACGAAGTTGAAGAACGCCGCGCTCGGATTGCGCCAGAACATCTTGCGCTCGAGGCGAAACTGGCGCCAGGTCAGGGCCAGCGCCCCGGTCATCGCGCGGGCTCCTCGTCGATCTCGGCCGTCAGCTCGAGGTAGACGTCCTCCAGCGATGGCCGGCTCACGCTGAGGTCCTCGAGGCCGGTGCCGCGGGCGAGCGCCGCGCTCGTGAGCTGGTGCAGCAGCGCGGTCGGGTCGTCCGTCTCGCGGGTGGCGAGCTCGCCGTTCTCGTCGCGCCAGCTGACCCGGTAGCGCGAGGAGGTGCCGACGCCGAGCTGTGCCGGCGCGCCGACGGCGAGGATGCGCCCGTCCTTGATGATCGCGACGCGATCGCAGAGCGCCTGGGCCTCGTCGAGGTAGTGCGTCGTCAGCAGGACGGTCTTGCCGAGGTCTGCGAGGGCGCGGATCGTGTCCCAGGCCGCGCGCCGGGCGGCGGGATCGAAGCCCGTCGTCGGCTCGTCGAGGAAGATCAGCTCGGGGTCGCCGACGAGCGCGAGCGCGAAGTCCAGGCGGCGCGACTGGCCGCCGGAGAGCTTGCGCGTGAGCACATGCTCGGACTCGCGCAGACCGGCGAGGTCGATGACCTCGTCGACGTCGCGCGGGGCGGGGTAGAAGCCGGCCCAGTGCGTGATCAGCTCGCGCGGCGTCGCGTGGCGGTAGATGCCGCTTGACTGAAGCACGATCCCTACGCGTTCGCGCAGCGCGCGCGGGCGCCCGCCGGGGTCGTGGCCGAGCACGGAGACGATCCCCCGCGTGCGCGCGCGGTAGCCCTCGAGCACCTCGACGGTCGTCGTCTTGCCCGTCCCGTTGGGGCCCAGCAGGCCGAAGACCTCGCCGCGCGCGACCTCGAAGTCGAT
>JAHWJE010000349.1 GCA_019348575.1 Actinomycetota bacterium
CGCCGAGGAGGTCGTGCTCGCGCGGCGGATCGGCGCCGACGGGCGCACGCGCGCGCTTGTCAACGGCCGCTCGGCGACGCTGACCGACCTGCGCGAGCTCGCCGAGCCGCTGATCACGTTCTACGGGCAGCACGAGCACCGCAGGCTGACGCTCGCCGGCGCCCAACTCGAGATCCTCGACGGCTTCTGCGGCGCGGCGCAGCTCGCCCGGCGCGCGAAGGTCGCTGCGGCGTACGCGGCGGCGCGCGAGGCCGAGGCGGCGCTTGCGCAGCTGCGTGAGCTGGCGGGGGCGCGCGAGCGCGAGCTCGACCTGCTCGACTTCGAGCTTGCCGAGATCGACGCCGCCGACCCGAGCGAGGAAGAGGCGCTGTCGCTGCGCGCCGAGCGCGAGCGGCTGCGCCACGTCGAGGCGCTGCGCGGCGCGGCGCTGACGGCGGCCGAGGCGGCGGACGCCGACGAGTCGGGCGTCGCGAGCCTGCTGGCGTGCGCCGGCCGCGGCTTTCTCGGCGCGCGCGAGATCGACCCCGCGCTCGACGCGCTCGGCGAGCGCTGGCGCGCGCTGGCATACGAGCTCGGCGACGTCGCGCGCGAGCTGCGCGGCTACGCCGACGGCCTCGACGCCGAGCCGGGGCGCCTGGATGCGGTCGAGGAGCGCCTGACCGTGCTCGAGCGCCTCGAGCGAAAGCACGGCGGCACGATCGCCGCGGTGATCGCGCACGCCGAGCAGTGCCGCGCTCGGCGCGCCGAGCTCGCCGGCGCCGAGCTGGCGATCGAGGCGGCGACGGCGCGCCTCGACCAGGCGCGCGGCGCGCTGCACGGGGGCAGCGAGGCGCTGCGCAGGGCGCGCGCGGCGGCGGCGCCGAAGCTCGCTCGTGCCGTCCGTGCGCGGCTCGACGAGCTGGCGATGAAGGGCGCGGCGTTCGAGATCGAGCTGCGCGAGCGCGAGCCCGGACCCGCGGGCTGCGACGCCGTCGAGTTCCTGATCGCGCCGAACCCGGGCGTGCCCGCCGGGCCGCTGCGCGAGACCGCGTCCGGCGGCGAGCTGTCGCGCGTCATGCTCGCGCTGATGGGCGTCGCCGCCGCGGGCGCCGGAGGCGGCGCGACGCTCGTGTTCGACGAGGTCGACGCGGGCATCGGCGGCCAGACCGCGCGCGCCGTCGGCGACCAGCTGCGCGATCTGGCGACGGGACGGCAGGTCATCTGCATCACGCACCTGCCGCAGGTGGCCTCGCTCGCCGCGCGGCACTTCTCGATCGCCAAGGACGCCAGCCGGACCCCGCCGCAGACGACGGTCAGCGAGCTGCGCGACGACGACGTCGTGCGCGAGCTCGTGCGGATGCTCGGCGCCGACGATGTGGACGGCGCCGCGCGCAGGCACGCCGAGGAGCTGCTGCGGGCGGCGTAGCGCGCGAACGGCGCTGCGGGCGGGGCTTGTCGTGTCGCTCCTGCGAGGCGGCGCTCGCGCCGCGGAGGGACGGCATCGGTGAGGGCTACGCCTGCTCGTTGCCGGCCGCCTGCGGCGACGGCTCGCCGCGGTGCCAGACGACCTGCTGCGCGAACGGGATCTCGATCCCCTCGGCGTCGAAGGCCTCCTTGAGGCGCTGGCGCAGCTCGCGGCTGACGTCGTACTGGTCCGCGGGCCGGGTCTTGACCACCAGCCGGATCACGATCGAGTTCAGGCCGAGCCGCTCGACACCCCAGACCTCGGGCTCCTCGAGGATGTCCTCGCGCTGGCGCCACAGCGCGTCGGCGACGCGCTTGATGACCGACTTGGCGTGCTCGATGTCCGTGTCGTAGGCGACCTCGACGTCCAGCAGCGCGCGCGACCAGTGCTGGCTCTTGTTGCCGACGCGCCGGATGTCCCCGTTGGGCACGTGCCAAACCGTGCCGTCGACCGCGCGCAGGCGCGTCGTGCGCAGCGAGACGGCCTCGACGGTGCCCGACGTCTGCTGGTCGAGGTCGACGATGTCGCCGACGCCGAACTGGTCCTCGACGAGGATGAACAGGCCCGACAGGAAGTCCTTGACAAGCGACTGCGCGCCGAAGCCCAGCGCGACGCCGAGGATCCCGGCGCCCGCCAGCAGCGGCGCGAGGTTCAGCCCGACCTCGCCGAGGATCAGGAAGCCGGCGATCGCGAAGATCACCACCGTCGCGATGCTGCGCAGCACGCTCGTCAGCGCGTTGATGCGCTGCTCGGCGCGCAGGCTGATCTCCTCGGTCTCCAGGAGCGCGTTCGGCGTGCGCCGGCGGATCGCCCCGAGGCGCTCGCGCACGGCGCCGGAGTGCAGCGTGCGCAGCCCGCGCTTGACGCTGCGCTTCACGAGGCGGTTGACGACGACGGCCCCGACGAAGATCGCGACGATCGTCAGCGTCGTGCCGAGCAGGTTGTCGGCGAGCTCGGCGAGCGCGCGCTGCTCGTCGGAGCTTGCGACCGTCGCCAGCACCCCGGCCGGCAGCGGCGCGTCGTCCTCGCCACGCACCTGCGCCTCCATGCAGTCCAGCGGCCGACCCACGTTGCCCGGTCGCGCCCGCAGGTCCTCGTCGGTGGCGATGCAGCCGGGCGAGTGCGTCTCGGACAGCCCGTACACGTCGAGCAGCTGCACCGACGGGAACCGTTCGCGCAACGCGGTCTGCAGGTCCGACGGGAACGGCGCCCCGCCGGCCGCCGAGAGGCGTCGCCGCTCGCGGCGGGTGCGGGCGTCCCACCGGACCACGGCGGGCCTGGGGCCGGCAAGGGTGGACGCGATCAGGGTGCCGTCGGGCGAGCATGCCAGGGGTGGGGCCCAGTCCACGTTCCCGTCCCAGTCCACGTCCTCGTCGGGGTTCACGTCCGCTTCCGAGCCCTGGTCCCCCTGCGACCCCGCGCCCGCCGCCTTGCCGATCGTGAGGCGTCCCGCCGCCTTCCCAGACCG
>JAHWJE010000034.1 GCA_019348575.1 Actinomycetota bacterium
GCGTCGGCGCCGACGAGCTCGAAGCTCATCTCGCGCCCGTCGACGAACGATGCGACGCCGTCGCGCGCGGATCCTTCGACGACGTGCGCCGACGTCACGAGGTAGCCGTCGGGCGCCAGCACGAAGGCGGAGCCGCCGCCGGCGGCGTGGCGCCCGCTGCCGATGCGGCGCATCACGCGCAGGTTCGCGACGGAGGGCGCCAGATCACGCGCGACGGCGGTGATGACGCTGGAGTACGCGTCCAGCGCCTCGCCGTCGGACGGCCGCCCGGCGTGGCCGGCCGCCGGGTCGCCGGCGGGACCGTCGACCAGAAGGACGTTGCTCATGCAACGAACGGTAGCGGGCCGGGATCGCGGCCCCGGCCCGCGCCCGGCCTATCCTCCTCGGCGCTAGATCGCCTTGTTGGCGGCGTCGCGCTGCTGGTCCATGTCGAGCTTGTTGATGTGATCCTGCGCGCGGGTGATCGTCTCGCGCGAGTCATCGGGTACCTCGGGCTCGTCGAGGGCGGCCTCGCCGCTCGACGTGGCGGCCTGCTGGTCGACGGCGTCGCTCACTTGCGCATCGCCCGCGTCGGGTGTGGTGCCTTCGGCCTCCGCCGTGGGCTCCTCGCTGGCTTCAGCCTGCGGTTCTTCCTGCATGGCTCGTCTCCAATCGTCGGGTGAGCGAAGCCCTACCCGCTGGCGGCGCAAATCACTACGCGCCCAGGCGCTCCACTGCACGATCACGCCCGGCCCGTTCGGGTAGCCAGGCTGCTGTGCCGGTGACCCGCGGGAACATCGATCTGTCGACCGCAGGCCTGAGGACGCTCCGCGACCTCGGCGACGTCGCGGGCCGGCGCGTGCTCGTACGCGTCGACTTCAACGTCCCGCTCGACGGCGGCAGGGTCGCCGACGACACGCGCATCCGCCTCGCGATCCCGACGCTCGAGGCGCTCCGCGAGCGCGGCGCGCGCCTGCTGCTCGTCTCGCACCTCGGCCGCCCCAAGGGGCCTGACCCGCGCTGGTCGCTGCGGCCGATCGCCGATCACCTCGGCGGCCTGCTCGGCGAGGACGTCGTGTTCGCGCCGAGCCTCGACGCGATCCCGCACGGCGATCTCGTGATGCTCGAGAACATCCGCTTCGAGCCGGGCGAGACGAAGAACGATCCGCAGCTCGCGGCGCGCCTCGGCGCGCTCGCCGACGCCTACGTCAACGACGCCTTCGGATCGGCTCACCGCGCGCACGCCTCGACCGAGGGCGTCGTCCACCATGTCGCGCGCTCCGCCGCCGGGCTGCTGTTCGAGCGTGAGGTGCAGACGCTCGGGCTCCTGCTCGGGGAGCCAGCGCGCCCGCTCGTCGCGGTCCTCGGCGGCGCCAAGGCGGCGGACAAGATCGGCGTCGTCAACCGGTTTCTCGAGGTCGCCGACGCGGTGCTGCTCGGCGGCGGGATGAGCTACCCGTTCCTCGCGGTCAGCGGCCGGCGGATCGGGCGCTCGCTGTGCGACGAGGAGAGCCTGGAGGCGGCGCGCCAGGTGCTCGAGCGCGCGGGGACCGACGACCGCCTGCGCCTGCCGGTCGACCTCGTCATCGCCGACAGGTTCGCGCCCGACGCGCAGCTGCGCGTATCCGATCCGATCGACATCGACGACGAATGGGAGGCGATCGACATCGGCCCCCGGACGCGCGAGCTCTACGCGACCCTCATCAGCGAGGCGGGCACGGTCTTCTGGAACGGGCCGGTCGGCGCGTTCGAGATCGACGCGTTCGCCGAGGGGACGCACTCGATCGCGCGGGCGGTGGCGCAGACGAGCGCGATCACGGTCGTGGGCGGCGGCGACTCCGGCGCCGCGCTGACCCGCTTCGGCCTGCAGGACTCGGTGACGCACCTCTCGACGGGCGGCGGCGCCGCCCTGGAGTTCATCGAGGGACGGGTGCTGCCCGGCGTGGCGGCGCTGAGCGCGTCGTAGACGTCTCCGCCGCCGGGGCGGCCCCGCCGCGAGCAGCATCACCGACTGGAGGCTGGCCCCGGCGCGCGGCGTTGCTCCTGTGGGTGTGACGAATAACCGGGCCGGAGCGGCGATCATTCGTCACACCCCTCCGCCGTCGTCCAGGACCGGCACGCCGTCCCCGCTGACGCCGCGCAGCCGTAGAGCCGCTACGCGGCGATCTTCTGCGCGCGCTGCTCGCGCGCGATCTCCTTCTCCGGCCGGGGCGGACGCGGCAGCCGGCGCGTCATGTGCTTGCGCCAGATCCCGATCAGCCCCAGCCGCCAGAAGTAGTAGCCCGTCCGCCCCGGGATGGCGGAGAAGTCGAGCTTGACGAGGTGGCTCAGCGCGCGGCGCGAGAGGTACATCCCGCGCAGCAGGCTGCCCAGGCGCGGGTACATCCGCTGCTCCTCCGTGCTGGCCTTGACGCGCTTGAGCAGCTGCTTCCACAGCCACTCCGGCGGGCGCCACATCGTCAGGACGTAGAGCAGCAGGTTGTTCAGGCGCGGCGGGATCGCCATGAAGGTTGCCGAGATCTCCTCGATGTCGACGCCGCGCTCCTTCATCGCCTTCTCGAGCTCGGTGTTCGGGATCACCTTCAGCGAGTAGATGAACAGCGTGTAGGGCCTGTCCATGTCGTAGAGAAGCTGCAGCGTCTCCTTGATGTCCTCGCGCGTCTCGACCGGGTTGTCGGTGATGATGTCGTACGCCGGAGGGATGTGGTACTCGGGCGCAAACGACGCGTTGACCTCGCCCGCGGCGAGGATCTTCTCCGGCGGCGACGGGCGCTTGTAGAAGTCCAGCGTGCGGCGGCTGCCGCTCTGGATCCCCATCCGCACGCGATTCATCCCGGCCCACGTCAGCAGCTCGAACTTGTCGCGCTTGACGTAATTGGGGATCACGCCGTAGACGGCGAACGGCAGGTCGAGCTCTGCCTTCCACAGCTCCGCGAACTCCTCGATCTCGCGATACGGGATCGCCATGAAGCTGTCGTCGTGGAACGAGACGTGGCTGAGGTGCGGGAAGCGCGCGCGCGCGGTCTTGACCTCGTCGACGATGTAGCGCGCGCTCGGATGGCGGATGCGCTTGTACTTGGGGTCGTTGGAGATGAACTTCGTGTTGCCGCAGTACGTGCAGTGAAAGGGGCATCCGATCGACCACAGCGTGGTGTAGCTCAGCCCGTCGTTGTCGATGTAGTGCCGGGCGTTCATCGGCCGGAAGCCCTGGCCGGACTCGTAGATCGTCTCGCCCTCGCCGTACTGCGGGAACGGCAGCGACTCCATCTGCTGGACGCTCATCAGCGGCAGGAAGTGGTTCTTGATGATGCTGCCATCGGGCTGCTTGAACCAGAAGTTCTTGACGCCGGTGGGGTCGCGGCCCTCCTTCAGCAGGCCATACAGCTCCTCGAAGGCGAACTCGCCCTCGCCCGTGCAGATCGCGTCGACGTCGGCGAGGATCGCGTCCTCGGGCTGGATGATCGCGTGGATCCCGCCCCAGATGACGAACGTCGACGGGTCAAGCTCCTTCACGCGGGCGATCAGCCGGCGCGTGAGCTCCGCGTAGCCGGTCATCGACGAGAAGCCGACGACGTCGGCCTCGATCAGGTGGCGCGCGGCGAGGTCGATGTCCTCGTCCTCGAGCGAGCCGGCGCTGCCGAGCGTGCCGCGCAACCCGTTGCGGATGTTGCGGTACCGGTTCGTCGAGACGTAGCAGGACTCCGTGTCCTCGTTGATGCGCGTGACGAACGCGGCCATCTTCCGAAAGCCGCAGGAGGTGATCCCATCCTCCAGCGACACCATCTTGATGCGCAAGGCAACTCCCCCGCTCTCCGTGGCTTGAGGTCGCAATCGTACCGCGCTCGACCTGGCGCCTGTCAGTTGGAGCGGTACGTGCGTCCAGGCAGACGTCACTAGCGTGGGCGCCGTGAACCGCGCCACCGTCGAGGACGGGCTGATCGCGGGCGCCGTCGCAGCCGTGCTGAGCGGGGCGCCGTCGACGCTGCACGCGGTTGCGACGCGCTCCAGCCCGCTGGAGGCGACGCTTGCCGCCGGGACGCTGCTGCTGCCGCGCGAGCGCCGGCCGCTGCTGCTCGCGCTCGCCGCGGTCCCGGTCCACCTGGCGCTGTCGTTGGGCTGGGCGCTGCTGCTCGCCGCGGTCCTCCCGCGCCGGCGGACCGTCGGCTGCGCGACGCTCGCGGGGCTCGTCATCGCCGCGCTGGACCTCGGCGTCGTCGGCCGGCGCCACCCGCGCGTCCGCGCTCTGCCGCAGCTGCCGCAGGTCCTCGACCACGTCGCCTACGGCGCGACCGTCGGCGTGGTGCTCAGCCTGCGGCGGCGCTGAGCAGCGGCGCGCGGGGCGGCGGCGGGCGACCCTTATGCGCCGGGCGCCGCCAGCCGGTCGATCGTCGCCTCGAGCTCGTCCTCCTCGACCGAGCCGGGCAGGCCGATGACGACGAGCTGCGAGCGCCGCTGCTCCTGGCCCCACCGACGGTCGGCCTCGATCCTGAAGCGCCGCCCGACGACCTGCAGGACGTAGCGGTTGGCCGGGTCCTCGCGCAGGTGCAGCAGGCCCTTCGCGCGGACGATCCCGTCCGGCAGCGCCTTGAGCGCCTCGACGAGGCCGGCGCCGCTGATCGCCTGCTCGCCGCTCCAGCTCCAGCTCTCGAACGTCGAGTGGTGGTGGCCGTGGCCGTCCGCGTCGTCGCGATCGTGGCCGGCCGCGCCGTGCTGCTCGTGCCGCCGACCGCCGGCCGGCGCCTGGACCCCGAGCACGACGTCGACGGGAACCGCCCCGAACGCGGTCTCGACGATCGCCGTCGACGGTCCTGCGACCTCACGCAGCCAGGCACGCGTCGCGGCGAGCTGCTCGGGCTCGACGAGGTCGGTCTTGTTGAGCACGAGCAGGTCGGCGGCGCGCAGCTGGCCGAGGATCTGAGGGCCCGTCACGGCGCCGCCGGCGCGCTCGCGCACGGTCTCGGCATCGGCGACGACGACGGCCGCGTCCCTGCGGTAGCCGGGCAGGTCGCCGAGCACGACGATCGCGCCCGGGTCGGCGACGCCGCTGGCCTCCACGACGACGTGCGCCGGCGGGTCCGGGCGGTCGCGCAACAGCGCCAGCTCCCCGATGAAGTCACGCCCGACGGCGCAGCAGATGCAGCCGTTCTTCAGGCTCACCACCTCGCCGTCGCGTGACTGCACGAGCTCGGCGTCGATGTTGATCGCGCCGAAGTCGTTGACGAGCACGGCGAGGCGGCGGTCGCCGGCATCGCGCAGCAGCCGGTTGAGGAGCGTCGTCTTGCCGGCGCCGAGAAAGCCGCCGATGACGGTGAGCGCGATCGGCTCGCGGGGCGGCTCGGTCGCCATGCGTCGCAGGCTAGTGATCCTCCAGCCCGTCGTGCGGGCGCCGGGCGACGATGGCCTGCACCCCGCGCTCGCCGCCCGAGCGCTCGGCGACGCCCTCGAAGTGGTCGACGACCTCGAGGTCGCCGAACGCGCGCAGCAGCTCGCCCTCCTCGAGCAGATAGGCGGGGTTGAAGCTGCGCCCGAGCTGGACGATGTGCGCCTGACCGAGCGTCTCGTAGAACAGCAGGCCGCCCGGGGCGAGTGCGTCCTTCAGCGGGCCGAACAGGTCGCGCTGCAGGAAGTTCATCGTGACGATCACGTCGTACGGCCCCCTCGGCAGCGGCTCGCGCTCCAAGTCGACGACGCGCGGCACGATCGCCAGGCCGCGCTGCTGCGCCGCGGCGCGCAACGCCTCGACGGCCACGTCGGAGGCGTCGATCGCATCGACCTCGTAGCCGTGCCGGGCGAGGTACAGCGCGTCGCGCCCGTCGCCGCAGGCGACGTCGAGCGCGCGGCCGCCGCCGGTCAGCAGCTCGCGGTGCGCGACGAGCCACGGCGCCGGCAGGTCCGGGAAGGGCTCAAAGTCCTGCGTATAGCGCTTGTTCCAGCGTTCGCCCGCTCGCATCGACGCACCGTAACGGCTCATGCCCCGCGGCCCTGCGGGGTACGGGACTCACAGCGCAAACGAACGCGAGGAGGAGGAGACGAACATGGCTGAAACGGATCCCAGGAAGTACCGCGGCGGCGTTCAGGAGCCGGACGACGCAAAGGGCGAGGGCACGTGGGCCGACAACGAGGGCGTCGTGCCGCGCGAGAACCTCGACGAGCCCGAAGCACCGCCGCCCGAGCGCGCCGGCGACGACCAGGCGCTGGCCGATTCCTCGCTGGGCAAGGTCACCGACCGCGAGGAAACCCTTGACGTCGAAAACTCCGCCGGCGACGAGGCCGACGCGACGAGCCACAGCGGCACCGGCGGCAATGTCGCCGAGGTCAAGGAGGAGATGCAGGAGGGCGAGCCCGTCCCGTGGGTGCAGGGCGCCAACGTCGCCGCCGCGGACACGAACAAGGACCAGGACGCGACGGCCTAGTTGAGGCGCGCGCGGAGCGACCGCAGCTCGGCGCCGAGCGCCGCCTCCTCCGGCCCTTCGAGCGGCAGGTCGAGGCGGAGCTCGGCGGCGCGGATCGCGCGCGTGAAATCCGCGCGGCGCCGGTAGGAGCCGACGAGGTTGTTGAGCATCCGCAGCGCGGTCTCGTGCGCGCTCCAGGGGCGCACCCCGGCCTGCGCGGCGGACGTCTCGGCCTCGAGCCGCACGCCGCCCGCGAAGGGGTCGAGCAGGACCGGCGGCGCGCCCCCGGGCGAGAACTGCCCGACGACATAGTGCCCCGGCAGGCCGACGCCGTCCAGGGCGATGCCGGCGCGCCGCGCCGTCTCGACGTACACGACCGACAGCGCGATCGGCAGCCCGCGCCTGCGCTCGAGCACGAGGTCGAGCATCGAGTTGTCCGGATGGTCGTACTCGTCGCCCGCGCCGGCGAACCCGTGCCGTGCGCCGAGCACCTCGCCCAGCGCGTCGAGCTCGTTCTTCGCGGCGGCGGCGTCCGCCACGTCGGCGGCAAGCTCGTCCAGCCGTGCGAGCGCCGCGCTCTCGTCGACCGCGCGGAACTCCGCCGCCAGCGCGAGCGCGAGCGCAGCGAACCCTGCCGTCGGCTCTGCGGCGAGATCGGCGAAGCCCGGCATGAGCGCATTGTCGCCGCTTGCGATGATTCCCAGCAATGCCACGACTGAGAATCGACGAGGCTGACGGCCTGACCGTCGCAGACATCACGCACACCCGCTTCAGCGCGCTCCCGGCGAGCGCGACGATCGGCGAGGTGCGCGCCTGGTTCGAGGAGAGCACGAGCCGCCGGCTGGCGTTCCTCGCCGACGACGGGCGCTACCTCGGTTCGCTGACGCGCGCAGACGTCGCCGATCCGGCGGCCGGCGACCGCCCCGCGGTCGACGTCGCCCAGGACGGTCCGACCGTCTCTCCCGAGGCGCCGGCGACGACGGGTCGCGACCTCGCGCTGCAGAGCGACTCGCGCCGCGTGCCGGTCGTCGACGCCGGCGGGCGGCTGCTCGGCGTCGTCGCCGTCACCGGCGACCTGCAGTCCTTCTGCGGGACCGGCAGCTAGCTGTTCGCCGGCGGCGCGCTGTTGAGCGCGCGCGTCTTCTTCGCCGCGACCGTCGCCGGATGGTCCTTGCCGAGCAGCCGCTCGCTGTCGGCGATGACGCGCTCCTGCAGCTCGGCGCCGTCGCCGCTGCGCCCCGCGATCCGGTAGGACGACGCCAGCGCAGCGCGGGCCTGCAGCGAGTCGAGGTGGTCCTCGCCGTTGATGCGCTCGGTCTCCTCGAGGATCCGCTCCTCGACCGCGACGGCGTCGTCGAACTGCTCGGCGTTCCATAGCGCCGAGGCGAGGTTCGCGCGCGCGTCGAGCGTGTCGGGATCGTCGGGATCGAGCACGCGCTCGCGATCGGCGACGACCTGGCGCTGGACGTCGATCGCGTCCTGCGTCCGACCGGCCGTCGAGTAGGAGAACGCGAGGTTGGCGCGCGCCGTGAGCGTCGCGAGGTGATCAGGTCCGAGGAGTCGCTCGGCGTCGGCGAGGACCGCCTCCTCGATCGCGATCGCCTCGTCGACGCGCTGCGCGCTCCACAGGCTCGAAGCGAGGTTCGAGCGCGCGGTGAGCGCCTCGGGGTGCTCCTCGCCGTGCACGCGGGCGGTGTCCTCGACGAGCTTCTCCTCGAGCTCGATCGCCTCGCCGACGCGCCCGGCCTGCCAGAGCGCCATCGCGATGTCGGCGCGCGCGTGCAGGGTGCCGGGGTGCTCGGGACCGCGCTGCTCGAGGCTGTTGGCCAGCACCCGGCGCAGCTCGCCGAGATGCTTTTCGGCCTCCTCGTCGCGCTGAGCCTTGGCATCGTCGGCGGCCTGCTGGGGGTCGCGGAGGATCTTGTCCTCGCCGCCGAAGACCGGCTGCGTGACCTCACCGCGACCGGCGACGGGCGCGGGCTCGGGGGTCGCGGCCGCCGGCTGCTCGGCGATGTCGCGCGGGCTGGCGGAGGCGGGGGCGACCGTCGTCGCCGCCAGCCGTGACGGCGACAAGGCGGCCGGGTTCGCCGCGACGCTGCCCTCGCCGGGCGGCGCGAAGCACCTGGGCGTGTCGATCGACCACATGGACGAGCGGTGGTGCCAGCGCGGGTTCATCGAGGCCGTCGCGCGGGCCGGGCATATCGACATCCTGGTGAACAACGCTCACTGGGAAAAGGTCGGCAACGTCGTCGAGCTGGACGAGGCGGGGCTGAAGGAGCTCGCGACCCTGAACGCCGACTACGGAATGAGCGTCGCGACCATCGGGTCGCGGATCGGCAAGATCAAGCTCAAGGATCAGCCCGACCGGTCGCACAACAAGTACGTGGCGTTCGACGAGTATCTGAACACCGAGGTGCGGAACACGGTCCGGGCGGCGCACGGCCTCGGGACGAAGCTCGTCCGCGGGTTCTCGTTCTACGGCCCGGCTGGGGAGGACCCGCGGCCTTACGTCGCGGAGGCGGTCGACCGGCTCGACGCCGCTGTCCGCGCCGAGGCGGTCGTGTTGTTCACGGCACACAGCCTGCCGCAGACGATCGTGGAGAAAGGAGATCCGTACCCCGAGCAGCTGCGCGAGACGGCAGAGGCCGTCGCGGCCGCAGCCGGTCTCGACAGGTGGCAGGTGGGATGGCAGAGCGCCGGCCGTACGTCGGTCCCGTGGCTCGGGCCGGACCTTCTGCAGATCCTGGTCGACCTGAGTGCGAAAGGCGTCCCGGCCGTAGTGGTATGTCCCTGCGGGTTCGTTGC
>JAHWJE010000350.1 GCA_019348575.1 Actinomycetota bacterium
GCAGCCGGACCGGGGGAAGGGTCACGTGTGATCTGCCGCTTGGCCGCGCTCTCGATCTGGCGCTCGGCACAGGGTCCCACGTCAACCAACGCCCGCGGTACGGCAGACCGCGCGTGTCGTGGTGCGGGTAGCGCCGTCAGCGAGGCTACCTCTTGAAACCGCTCAACCTGCTCTTGATGACGTGGTAGGCCGGTCGGGGCGAGCCGTCGGGGTTGACGATCCCGGCGTCGAAGCGCGTCGCGTCATCGCAGGTCGGCGCCGGCGTCCAGTTGTAGGTGTACAGGCGCCGGATGAACCTCCTGAACCGCTTGGCCAGCGAGAACATGTATTTGGTGCGGTCGCCGGCCCGATCGACATCGCACGTGCCGAAGAGCTTCACGTGCCCGCCCGTCTCGGTGTACCAGAACTTCGCCGAGCGCTTGTGCGCCCGCGCCGCGGCGATGATCCTGCGCGTGCCGGGATACCTGTTCGAGCCCTGCCTGAGCTTGCGGTTGACCTCGGAGTAGTTGTGGATGCCGACGATCCTCACGTGACGGGACTTCGACCTGCCGAGGGCGGCGAACCACCTGTGGATGTACTTCTCGGCGCCGGCCTGGTCGAGCACGTCGAGGGCGACGATCGTGCAGCCCCTGCAGAGGCTGCGCATCTGCATGAAGTAGCGCGCGGCGCGGGCTGGGTTCTTCTGCGTTGGCTGCGACCTGTGGTTGGCCTCGTTCCATACGCCCCAGTCCTTGACCCCCTGTGGCTTGTAGCGCTTGATGAGCGCGTGGACCTTCCTGCGGTACCCGCGGGCGCTCGGCAGCGGTGACCGCGGCTCCGCGTTGATGTTGTCGGTCGAGATGTGCATCAGGACGCGGACCCCATGCAGCCGTGCGGCCTCGACAAACGCGTCGGCCTTCGCGAGCTCGTCGGGCTGGTCGATCGCGTTCCACTCGATGAAGTAGCGCGTCCGCTTGAGATGCAGCGCCTGGTACAAGGGGCTGGAGAACATCGCGGCGCTCTGGTCACCGATGCCGACGCGGATGTCGATCTTCGCCTTCGCCTGTGCGGCGGATGCAACGGCGAGCAGCGACACGGCGGCGAGCAGCAAGGACACGAGGAGGCGGCGGGGCACGCTCTGGGTTTCTTTTGAAGGGGCGACGAGGGGCCGCAGGCACCTGCGCGCTGCGGAGCAGCGCTGAAGCCTAGTGCTCGTCCGCAACGCGGACGCCACCACCTCCTCTGCGGCCGGCTTTCGACAGACTGTGCCGGGTGGCTTGCCGCCGCCTACTCCCCGCGCTCGTCCTCGCGGGCGCGATCCTCGTGCCGGGCGCGCCCGCGCAGGCGGCGCTCCAGACGCTCGTGCAGGACGACGCCTCGCTGCTGCACCGCCCGCCCGACCAGGTGCGGGGATCGATGCAGAAGCTGCGCTCGCTCGGCGTCGACCGCGTGCGGCTGACCGCGAACTGGTCGGTGCTCACCCGCGACGCCGACGCCGAGCTCAAGCCCCTCGACTTCGACGCCCGCGACCCCGCGGCATACGAGCAGGCGCGCTGGCTGGGGCTCGACGAGGCGGTGCGGCTCGCGCAGGAGACCGGTCTGAAGGTGATGGTCGACGTCGGCTTCTGGGCGCCGCACTGGGCGGCAACCGATCGGCCGGGCCCGCGCGCGCGCACCAACGTCGATCCGGAGGCGTTCGCCGACTTCGCCGTCGCGGTCGCGCGCCGCTACAGCGGCACGTGGGAGCCGCCCCCGATCGCGCCTCCCGCTGCGCCGTCGCAGGATCAGAAGCTGCTGGACGGCGTGCTGGGCGGACGACCCGCAACGCCGACGCCCGTCGCCGTCGCCGCCGGGCCGCTGCCGCGCGTCGACGAGTTCGTGCTGTGGAACGAGCCCAACCACCCCAGCATGCTGCTGCCCCAGTGGACGGGCACCCGCGAGCGCCCGCACCCGGCCAGCCCGACGCT
The DNA here is from genome assembly GCA_019348575.1 of Actinomycetota bacterium. Next base: position 1,947 of record JAHWJE010000350.1, read on the forward strand.
GTACGCCCGCATGGTGCGCGCCGCCTACCCGGCGGCGAAGGCGATCCGCCCCGACGCGGACTTCTTGCTGGGCAACACGTCCAGCGATGGCGGGCGGCCACCGCATGGATCGGTCGCGCCGCTGCTGTTCATCCGCGAGATGGCCTGCGTCGACGCCGATCTGCGCCCGCTGCGCAGATCGAGCTGCAGGAGGTTTCAGCGCCTGCCGGGGGACGGATGGGCGCACCATCCCTACCCCCGCCAGCTTCGGCCCGACAGCGCCGGCCGCGCTGACCGTGGCGACAACGTGCGCATCGGCAACCTCGCGCGGTTGTCGACGCTGTTGCGACGGCTCGCCGCGAACGGGCGCATAGCCAAGCGTCTGCAGCGCATCCACATCACCGAGTTCGGCTATGAGACGAGCCCGATCCCCGGGCGACCGACGGTCTCGCAGGCGACACAGGCGCGCTGGCTGACCTGGGCGGAGTACCTCAGCTCGAGGGTGCCCGGCGTCGTGACGTTCGGCCAGTTCCTGCTGCGCGACCTGCCGCCTGGGCCCGTGCGCGTCAGCAGCTCCGTACGCCGCGGCTTCGGCGAGTACTACACGGGGTTGCAGACCGTCGACGGCAAGGACAAGCTCGCGGCGATCTCCTTCACGGCCGGGCTGTTCGCCCAGCGCCTGACGCAGCGCGAGGTCCTGCTCTGGGGCCGGCTGCGGCTGGGCGCGGGGACCAAGCCGATCACGATCCAGCGCCGGCGCCGCGACGGCGCGTGGCGAAAGCTCACGGCCTTGACCGTCGGCGGCCAGTCTTCGTTCTCGCTCAGGACGAGGTACGTCCGTGGCGCGCGCTACCGCCTGCGCTGGCCGCGCGCTGACGGCACGAGGGCCACCGGACTGTCGATCGAGGCGGTCAAGGGAGCACGGTAGCTTTCGCCCAGATGGGCGAGACCCGGACTCGAACCGTCCGGACGACGTCCTC
>JAHWJE010000351.1 GCA_019348575.1 Actinomycetota bacterium
TTCGGCACCGCACGGCAGCTGCTCGAGCCGGTGCGCGCGAGGTGCCGCCCGGCTGAGTGGCGAGCGCTCACCGCGGGCGCCGCCGGACTGGCTGCCCGCGCGCTCGAGGCGCCACCGGACGACGCCGGCCCTGGCGAAGACGCCGCTCACGCCACCGTGCACGGGCTCTTCTGGCTCACGGCCAATCTGGCCACTCGGCGTCCCACGTTGGTCGTCGTGGACGACGTGCACTGGGCCGATCCGCCGTCGGTCCGCTGGCTCGGCTACCTGGCGCGTCGGCTGGACGGCTTACCGCTGCTGTTGGCGGTCGCCGTCCGCGCCGGTGAGCCGGTCAGCGACCGCCGGCTGCTGGACGATCTGCTCGATGTCAACGCCGAGCCGCCGCTACGGCCGCGGCCGCTCGGCCGCGTCGCCGCAGCGATGGTCGTGCGTGCGCAGTTCGCCGGCGCCGCGGACGATGGCTTCTGCGACGCGTGTCATGCAGCCACCGGCGGCAACCCGTTCCTGCTGCGGGCGCTCGTCGCCTCGCTGCGCGCCGAGGGCGTCGCGCCGCGTCGCGAGATGGCGCCCACCATCGAGTCATTCGGCCCCGAGGCGGTTGCGCGGGCGGTCGTCCGGCAGCTCGAGCGACTGCCCACCGGCGCAGTCGAGCTGGCGCGTGCGGTCGCGGTTCTGGCGGATGGAGCCCCACTGCGGCGCGCGGCCGTGCTGGCGGGCCTCGAACCGCCGCATGCGGCCCGTGTGGCCGACGCACTGCGCTCCGCGGGCCTGCTGGCGCCGTCGAGTGCGCTCGAGTTCGTGCACCCGATCGTGCGCGCCGCAATCTACGCCGGCCTCGGCCCGGGGCAGCGTGGCCAGTGGCACGCGCGCGCCGCTCGTGTGCTGCGCGGCGAGAGCGGCGAGCCGGAGCGCGTAGCGACCCACCTGCTTCGGACCGAGCCGAGCGGCGCGATCGACACCGTTGCGGCGCTGCGTGCCGCGGCCCAGGCCGCTTCGGCTCGTGGCGCGCCCGAGACCGCCGCGGTGTACTTGCGGCGCGCCCTCGACGAGGGCCCCGATCGCGGGTCACGTCCGGGCGTCCTGCTCGAGCTGGGACTCGCGCTCGCAGCACACGCCCAGCCGGGGGCCGCCGAGCTGCTGCGCGAGGCGGCCGAGATCGCCACCGCACCGGCCGCGCGGGCCGACGCGGGGCTGCGGGGCGCGCGCGCCCTTGGGATCGCTGGACGCTTCGTCGAGGCACAGATCGTCTCCCACGCGGCGCTTTCCCACACCGCCGGCATGGCGCCGGCCGAGGTCGCCCGGCTGGAGGCCGAGCTGATCGCGGTCGCCTGCCTCACCGCGCCCACCGTCGAGGAGGCGCGCGAGCAACTCGGCCGCCCGCTCATCGACCCTTCACCGCTCGCGCTCTGGCGCGTGAACGCGGCCTGGGAGGACACCATGGCTGGGCGGCCGAGGCGCGACGTGCTGGCGCTGCTGGCCCCGGCCCTCGCGAGCGGCGCACTCGCCGCGGAACCCGGCTCGCTGCTCCTCACCGAGGCGGTGCTCGTGCTGATCTGGAACGACGAGCTCGAGACCGCGCGTGTCATGTGCGCCCGAATCGCCGAGACCGCACGTCCACGCGGCTGGCTCAGCACGCTCGTGCACGCGAGCTTCCTGGGCTCGATCGTGGCGCTGCGATCCGGCGCGGCGCGCGAGGCCGAGGCGGACGCGCGCTTCGCGTTCGACTTCAAGATCGCCAGCAACGCGCCGCCGTCGGCCGTGATGTGGGGCCTGTTCCCGCTCATCGACGCGCTCGTGGAGCGCGACGCGGCGGACGCAGCCGAGCAGGCGCTGCTTGACGCCGACGTGAGCCAGCCACCGCCCGGTCAGCATGGCTCCGCGCTCATGCTGGAGGCCCGAGCGCGCCTGCGCTGCGCTCAGGGCCGCTACAAGGATGCGCGCGCCGATCTGCTCCACGCGGCCGAGCGCTGGGAGGCGCTCGGAGTTCGCCACCCCGGCATCGCGGCGTGGCGGGCGGATGCCGCCACCGCGCTCGCGGCGCTCGGCGACGCCGCCGAGTCCAAGCGGCTGGCGCGCGAGCAGCTCGCGCTGGCCGAGCGCGTCGGTACGGCGGGCGCGCTCGGACGGGCGTTGCGCGCGCTCGCGCTGACCGCCCCGCGCGCACAGGCGATCGCGCTGCTGGAGCGGGCCGTCGCGATCCTCGCGCCGTCGCCGACGCGCCTCGAACACGCGCGCGCACTGTGCGACCTGGGCGCCGCCCTGCGCCGTGCGGGGCGCCGCCGGGAGGCACGCGACCCGCTGCGCCACGCCCTCGATCTCGCGGAACGCGGCAGCCTGGTGCGCCTGGCACGCCGCGCACGCGAGGAGCTGACGGCGGCCGGAGCACGCCCGCGCCGCGCAACGCTGTCGGGCCCGGGCGCGCTGACCGCCGCGGAGCACCGTGTCGCGGACCTCGCTGCGGCCGGGCACACGAACCGAGAGATCGCCCAGCAGCTCTTCGTCACCCAGCGCACCGTCGAAACGCACCTCAGCCACGCATTCCAGAAGCTCGACATCCATTCGCGCGACCGGCTCGCGGCCGCGCTCTGGCCCGTCGACCCCGAGGCGCGTGAGATCACGCCCGACACGGCAGTTCAGAGCACCACCAGCGCGCCAGCGCCGATCTCGTAGAAGTACGCCCGCCTCGGCGCTCGAGATCGGGCCCGAACGACCGCGCCACGCCAGCGCATCGCAGCAAGCAGCGCAGCGAGGGGTGTCCCAGAAGGAGGGTTTCGACGGCTTGGCAGCGCCGCACGTCAGCGTGAGTCGGACGAGCCAACCGGTGCACTGACTGCGCCTGCCTGCGACCTCTCGGCGAAGCCGACGGCCGTCATCTCAGGTGACGGTCC
>JAHWJE010000352.1 GCA_019348575.1 Actinomycetota bacterium
CCGGGCTGCTCCCTTACCCCCCGCGCCGGAAACGATGCGAGGAGCCCAGGCTAGCCACTTCGATGCGCCAGGCGTAATCCGAAGAGATTGCTGAGGAGAGCTCCCTTCTCGACGAAGGCAGCGCTCTCACGAGCGCAACCCGCCACTCCTACCGCCCGCAGGCCCTCGCGCCGCTCGCGCACGAGCGCCGCCAGAACGACTAGCGCGAAAGCCCCGAACCCCTACGAAGCCGCGCCCGCGCGCTGCTTGAGCTTCCCCTTGCGCGGCTTCTGGAACGTCGCCAGGCACGTGACCTCGCGGTCGTCCTGGGTCCAGCTCTGCTGCGTCGGATAGACGAACTTGTAGCCCAGCTGCCTGTTGGCGAACTCCGCGCGCGTCAACTGGCGGCGCAGCCGCGCGCGGCAGCCGCGCTGGCCCTTGCCGGTCACGAACTTCGTGCCGGGGTACTTGTCGCCCTCGAGCTTGATGATCGTGTAGACCTCGCCGTCGTGCGGCTCGTCGCAGTCGACCTTGTCGAACGTCGTGACGTCGCCGAACGTCGAGGTCGCGTCGGCGATGCAATCCCCGACCTCGAGGTCCTTCGCGGAGATGGGCTCGGCGTCGGGGTTCTTCGGCTTGATGTCGAGCTCGTCGGGTGACACGCGCGCCTTCGGCGCCTCGGCCTCGGGCCTGACGTAGGGCTCGTCGCCGCCGCCCGAGAACAGGAGGATCAGGACCACGACGACGATCGCGACGAACGCGACCAGGACGAGCAGCGGCCTCCAGGGGATCGACATCCGTCGCGAGACTAGCGCGCCTGCGCGCCAGATACGCCATATGCCGCGAACGGCCCGCGCACGACCGCGGTCGCTCCGGGCGGCGCGCGGCGCGCGTATGCACCGCCTGCGCATCGTCCAGCTGCCGGCGCGCGCCGCGCACCAGTCGGCAGGCCACGCGCTTGCTCAGGGCTGCGGCTGGGACTCGGGCGCCAGCGCCGAGCCGACCGCCAGCAGCGCCCACGCGAGCGGGTCCTCGAGAAACGCCGCGTAGAGCAGCGTGTGCACGACGAGCGCGACGAACGCCGCCGCGACCGCGGCGCGCGCGACCGACCTGCGCGTGTCGCGCAGCAGCACAGCGAGGGCCGTGAGCACGAGCGCGAGGTAGAGCGCCAGCCCGCCCAGGCCCTGCTCGGCGGCGACCGTCACCGGGATCGTGTGCGAGGCCGCCGTCGCGCGCGCGCTGGACGCCTTCTCCTGCTCGCGGTACTCGGTCTTGAACGCAGCCGACCCCCAGCCCAGCGCCGGGCGCTCGGCGGCGAGCTCGATCCCGCCCTTCACGAGCGACCAGCGACCGCTGGAGACGTCGTCCGCCGAGCCGTCGAGCCCGACCGCGCTCGGTGCAGCGAACACGGCCAGCCCGCCGGCGATCGCGAACGCGGCGACGATCGCTGCGGCCCGCCTCGTCCCCCAGCGCAGCGCCCCGAGCACGACCAGCCCGGCGAGCAGGCCGGTGAACGACGACTGCGACAGCGTCAGGACGAGGCCCGCCCACAGCAGCGCGAGGCCCGCCGCGCAGCCGGCGACGACCGCGCCGCGGCGACACCACAGCAGCACGGCAACCAGCCCGAGCATGACGGTCACGAGGAAGCGGCCGTACATGTTCGGATCGAAGAACAGCGAGTTGACGCGGAAGTACGACGCGACCTGGTTTGAGCTGATGACGTTCGGGTTGAGCAGCAGCTCGCGCTTGGCGTACTCGACGAAGCCGATCCCGACGAACGCCACCGCCAGCACGAGCAGCACGATCAGGCAGTGGGCGGCGAGCTGCCGCGTCCAGTGCAGCCGCACGAGCAGCGCGTAGAGCAGCGCGAACGGCACGTAGAAGAAGATCGTCTGCGACAGCGCGGTGTCGAAGTCGCTCGAGTAGGACGCCTGCACGGCGTAGAGCACGACGGCGCGCAGCCGTGAGCGCGACGATCACCGCTGCCTCCGCGGGCGGCGTCGTCGAGCAGGTCGGCTCCTACGCCGGCTACGCGTCGATCATCGGGCTCGGCGTGCTCGCGCTGCTGTACTTCGCGCAGGCGCGCGAGGTCAAGCGGCTGCGAGACTGGGCCGGCCGCGCGCCGGAGCGCGCTGCCGAACTGGAGGAGCGCGTCCAGGCGGATGCGCAGAAGCGCCTCGCGGCACCACCGCTCGCGCCGACGTCGCCGGCTGGGCAGCAGGCGGCGGCGGCCCGCGCGCAGGACGCGGAGGTGAGCGGCCAGGGCGGGTAACGCTCAGCGCGAGCCGGCCTGCGCCCACGCAACGGAGGCTGGCATGCAAGCTGCTCTACCCGCTGCACCCGGCATGCTCCAGTGCTTCGTGGGGCGGATCACGAGAAGGAGGGTGCTAGGCTAGCGCCATGGCTACGGCACCGACGCCGGGCGAGGCCGGGCCGGCGTCCCCCTTCCACGACCAGTCGTCGCCGTTCTGGCGGCCGAACAGCTTGGCCACCGCTTCGCCGGGACCGTGCACGTAAGCCTGGGTGTCGGGGTGGAAGAAGGGCTGGCCATTGATCAGCGCCGGCCAGCAGAGCGCGGCATGCGACGCGAGCCCGCCGCGCAAGAAGGTCCACATCAGGAAGACCCAGGGCAGCGCGAACGCGAGCAGCGGCGCCCACGGGCGGTCGCGCAGCCAGGCCAGCGACGGCGCGTAGAGGACGAGGCGGTCGAACTGCTGGAGCCTGCCGGTGTAGTCCGAATGGGCTGGCCCCTCGTACGTGCCGTCCGCCTGGCGCGACGACTGGCCGACGGCGGCCATCTGGGGGACGAACGGGGCTGGGGGGACCGGCTCCGGCGGCGCCGCGAGCAACGGCTCGCTGAGCCTCCCACCAAGGGAGGCCGGGTCGCTCGTCCGGCCCGCT
>JAHWJE010000353.1 GCA_019348575.1 Actinomycetota bacterium
GCTCGCGATCGTGGCGCGCCGTGTGCGCCGGCCGCGGCGCTGGGCGATCGGGCTGTCGCCGCTGCTCGGCGCCTGGTTCGCGTTGCTGCTGTTCTTCGTCGTCGACCTGCCGGACTTCTACGCGGCGTGGCTGCTGTGGCTGTCCTACGGCGCGCTCGTACCGCTGCCGCGCGGCCGCGACGCGGGTCGGCCTGATTAGATGAGCGGATGAGCCGGAGAAGGGGGTCGGGGCCACAAGCCATCAAAGCGGCGCCGGTCGACATAGCCGACCGCGCTCGCGGGAGCATGCGCCGGCGGACCGGCCCAGCACGTGGGCCGGCCCGCGGTCGGGCGCGTCAGACGGCGGACGACGCGGCCGCCTTGCGCAGTGCGCCGGCCGCCGGCGTATAGACGGTCTGTCGCCCATCGTCCCACCGGATGCGGTAGCGGGGATGCGGCTCCCCGCGAAGCACCTCCTCGACGACTCCGCGACGCGGGCGGCGCCCGGTCGACTCTGCCTCTACCACGACGTGGTCACCGACCTCGAACTGCATGGGAACCTCCGATCGTCGTCAGCTCTCAAGGTACTCCGAGGCCGCGGCGTTGGCGAGACCGGAGGTCGCCACGGCCGCGATCATCACGATCACGAGGAGGACGACGCCGATGTACTCGACCGCCGTCTGGCCCCGCTGCGCTGCGACCGCTCGCGAGACGGGGCCGGGCCTACGAGCCATCGGCGTCCCGGGCGGCCTAGCGCGGCGGCAGTCGCACCACCGCGCCGTAGCTCAGATAGGCGATCCACGTGGCGGCGATTCCGGGAGCGGCGACACCGAGCGCGAAGATCGGCACGAAGCTCCAGAAGATCGGTGTCAGGGCGAGCGCCCAGATCCGCGGGCGGCGGACGCGCCGGCCGACGATGGCCAGCAGGACGAGATACGCCGGCCCCGCGAAGGGCAGATAGAGCCAGAGGAACAGGTAGGTGTGCTCGCGGGTGTCGGGGGTGCCCCAGCCGACGAGCGCGGCCGGAATCAGGAGCGCGAGCCCGCCGACCATCACGAGGATCAGGATTCCGAGGTTCCGCGCCCCCCAGCGCAGCCAGGTCATCGCTGCGACTCTACGGCTGGGGCCCGGCTGACGAGCATCAGGCCTGAGGCGCCGGCCCGATCGCCTCGTTGCAGCCCGTTCAGCCTCCGGCCCCGTCGCGGGCGGACCCCAGCCACTGCGCGATCGCCTCGCCGCGGCGCGTGACGCCGAGCTTGCGGTAGGTGTTGTGCACGTGGTTCTTGACCGTCTTCTCGGTCAGCACGAGCCGCTGCGCGATGGCGCGGTTGGAGAGGCCCTCGGCGACGAGCGTCATCACCTCGCGTTCGCGGGCGGTGAGCTCGTGCAGGTCCCCGACGTCGGCCTCGGGTCCGCGGCGCAGCGCTGACAGGACGGTCGTGGCGACCGCCGGCGAGAGGACGGTCTCGCCGCGCGCGGCGCGGTGCACGCATTCGGCGAGCTCCTCGGCCTCGAAGCGCCCGTGCACGAGGTAGCCGCAGGCGCCGGCGCGGATCGCCGCCGTGACGCGCTGCTCGTCGTCGGAGTAGGTGAGCATCACGACGCGAAACTCGCCCGACAGCGCCTCCGCGGCCTGCACCCCGTTCATGATCGGCATCTGCAGGTCCAGCAGGACGACGTCGGGCCGCTGCTCGCGGGCCAGCGCGACGGCCTCGCGGCCGTTGCCGGCCTCGCCCACGACGGCGATCCCGGCGTCGGCGGCAGCGAGCACCGCGACGATCCCCTGGCGCACGATCGCGTTGTCGTCGGCGACGACGACGCGGATCATCGCGAGATCTCCTGTACGCCGCGGCGCAGCCGCGACCGCGTCGGCGGTGGCTTCGGCTGCGGGCCGCTCGAGCCCGGAAGCACCGCCGTCAGGACCGTCCCCGGCCCGCCCTCCGAGGCGATGTCGAGCTCCCCACCCACGCGCTCGGCGCGCTCGCGCATGCCGAGCAGCCCGAAGTGGCCCGCGCGGACCAGCTCGTCGGCGTCGTGCCCGGCCGCCAGGCCGCGCCCGTCGTCGACGACCGACAGCCGGATGCTGCCGTCCTGCTGCTCGAGGCCGACGGCAGCGCCGAAGAGGCGGAGCGGGGCCGCGACGAGCTGCTGGAGGCCGCGCGCGAGGACGCGCTCGTGCTGCACGCGCCGTCGTCTACGGGCGAGGTGCGGGCGTTGTGGGCGTGGCGCGCCGGGGTGTCGCACGCGGTCACCGCCGTGCACGGGGGCAAGCTCTCCGAGGACGTGGCCGTCCCGCTCGACCGGCTGGGCGAGGCAGAGCGCGACCTGCGCCGCGCGCTCACGCTCGAGGCGAGACGCTGGGTTACGGGGCGGGCGCATGCCGAGCTCGGCAAGATTGCCGACCTGCGGAAGAACCGCGCGACCGCGCGGATGCACTTTCAGCAGGCGCTCAGCCTGGCAGAGCAGGACAACGATGCGATCGGGGCGGCGGCGGCCCGCCGGCTGGCGCACCCTGGAGACGGTCGACGTCGCGGGCTGCCTGCGGGCGGCACGCGAGCCGCTCCTGATCGACTGCCTCGGCACCTGGCTCGCCGCCGTGCTCGACGGCGAGCAGGCCTGGGAGCGTCCGGGTGCGCAGGTGCACACCCTGCTTGAGACCCGCCTCTCCGCAGCGGTCGCCGAGCTCCGGCGGGAGACCGGTCTCGTGGTGTTGGTGACGAACGAGGTCGGCCTCGGGGTCGTGCCAGCGCACCGCTCGGGTCGGCTGTTTCGCGACCTGCTCGGCCTCACCAACCAGCGACTCGCGGCAGAGTGCGACGAGGTGCACCTGGTGGTCGCCGGACGCGTGCTGGTGCTCTGAGCCCCGCCGCGGCTACCGCTGCCGGCGTGGACGA
>JAHWJE010000354.1 GCA_019348575.1 Actinomycetota bacterium
TGTGCCCGAAACCCCCGGATCCCGGCGCCGCCAGGCAAGGACGCAGGATCGAAGGTGTGGCCCTGCCACATCGAGATCCGAGGACGCCGCCTGGCGGTGATCGGCGCCCGAGGTTTCGGGTGCAACGTTTGTGGGCCGCCCACTAGGCGGGGCGTTCGAGCGCGCGCGGGCCCACCGGGCACCATGACTAGCCGAGCGACGGGATCTCCTGCACGATCGAGAGCACGGGCGCGTACAGGTCTCCGTGCTCGGCGAATCGCTCGAGCGCCTGGCGGGCGTCGAAGACGAGCTCGCCGGGATCGCCGCTCTCCAGGCACGAACGGACCTCGTCCCACGTCACGGGCGTCGAGACCGTCGGACGCTCGCGGGCGCGCAGCGAGTACACGCAGACCGTCGTCTTGTGCTCGTCGTTCTGGCTGTAGTCGATGAAGACCTTGCCCTTGCGCAGCTCCTTCTTCATGCGCGAGACGACGAGCGCGGGCTCGGATGACTCCAGCAGCTCGGCGACGGCGAGCGCGAAGCCCTTCGTCCGCTCGTACGTCGCGCCCGGCGAGTTGAGCGGCACGTACACCTGCAGGCCCTTGGAGCCCGACGTCTTCGCGAACGCCTGCAGCCCGAGGTTCTCGAACATCCCCTGCAGCCACAGCCCGACGCGGCAGCATTCGACGATCGTCGCCGGCGGCCCCGGGTCGAGGTCGAAGACCATCATCGTCGGCCGGCTCAGATCCTCTGCGCGGTGCAGCTGCGTGTGCAGCTCGAGCGCCGCGAGGTTCGCAAGCCAGACGAGCGTCGGCAGGTCGTCGGCGAGGCAGAACTCGACCGTCTTGTCCGACAGCGGCACGCTGGCGGTCTGCACCCACTCGGGCCGGTGCGACGGGCAGTTCTTCTCGAAGAAGCTCTTGCCCTCGACGCCGTTGGGAAAGCGCACGCGGGTGAGCGGCCGGCCCTCGAGGTGCGGCAGGATCGCCGGCGCGATCGCGACGTAGTAGTCGATCACGTCGCGCTTCGTGAACCCCGCCTTCGGATAGAGCACCTTGTCGAGGTTCGTGACCTTCAGCGTGCGTCCCCCGACGCGCACCTCGACGCCGTCGCGGACAGGCTTGCCGGCATCCAGGAACGCGGCGGCCGGCGGCTCCTCACGCAGTCCCTTGTACGACGGATGGCGCAGGATCCCGTCCGACGTCCACTCGCTGAACTCGACCTCCGCGACACGCGTCGGCTGCACGAAGACCGCGCCGCGCGGCGGCTTCGGATCGCCGCTGAAGGGCGAATCGGCGCGCTGCTCGAGGACCTGCGCCAGGCGTGTGAGCTCGGCCTCGGTGAATCCCGTGCCGACGCGGCCCGCGTAGCGCAGCCGCCCGTCCTCCGGCACCCCGACGAGCAGCGCGCCGATGCGGTCGCGGCGCTTGCCCTCGCCGGGCAGCCACCCGCCGACGACGACGTCCTCGCGCAGCACGTTCTTGACCTTCAGCCAGCACGGCGAGCGCCGGCCCGGCAGGTACGGGCTGTCCAGGCGCTTGGCGAGGATCCCTTCCAGCCCGCTGGCGCGGCTGGCCTGCAGCACCGCGGCGCCGTTGCCGACGACGTGATCGGGCGTCTGCCAGTGCGCGCCCTGCAGCTGGAGCTCCTTCAGGCGCGCGCGGCGCTCCTCGTAGGGCAGGTCCATCAGCGAGTGGCCGTCGAGCCAGAGCACGTCGAAGACGATGTAGGCGACCGGCGTGTCCTTCACACGCCGCCGCGCCGCGGCCTCGGAGGAGACGTGCATGCGGCTCTGCAGGCGTCCGAAGCTCGGGCGGCCACGCTCGTCGAAGGCGACGATCTCGCCGTCGAGGATCGCGCGGTGCGAGCTGAGCGCCCTGTTGAACGCCTTGAGCTCGGGATAGGAGTGGGTGATGTCGTTGTGGTTGCGGCTCTCGAAGCGGATGCGGCCGGGCTCGGAGTAGGCGATCGCGCGCACGCCGTCCCACTTGATCTCGTAGGCCCAGTGCTCGTCGTCGGGCGGCAGCTCCTTCGTCGACCTGGCGAGCATCGGCGCGACCCGCGGCGGCATCGGCTCGCGGGTCGGATCCTCGGGCGGATCCATGCGGTGGATCATCCAGTCCTTGCCGGCCGCCTCGCCCTTGCGCTTCTTCAGCGGAAAGAGCCCGTAGCGCCCGCGCAGGCGCTCGCCGTGGAACGTGATCTCGACCTTGTCGTCGTCGAACTTGTGCGTCTCGTACAGGCCGCGGTCCCAGATGCGCATCTTGCCCGCGCCGTACTCGCCCTTCGGGATGTCGCCCTCGAACTCGAGGTACTCCAGCGGGTGGTCCTCGGTGCGCACCGCGAGGCGGTTCTCCCTGGGGTCCTCGGGGATCCCGTTGGGGATCGCCCACGACGCGGCGACGCCGTCGTGCTCCAGGCGCAGATCCCAGTGCAGGCGCGTCGCATGGTGCTCCTGCACCACGAAGCGGTGCGCGGAAGCCGGGCTCGCGGCGCCGTCGCCGCCGCCGCCGAACGGCTCGGGCGTACGCTGCGGGTCGCGCTTGTGCTTGTACTCGTCGAGCGGGTCGCGGGCGGGCACACCGACAGTGTGCCCGCCGCGAGCGTCGGCTACGGCCCGAGGGTGAACTGCAGCGGCCCGGTGCGCTCGACCTGCAGGGGTTGGTCACTTCGGCGCAGCCGACGCGGCGCCGAGCGCTGCGCCGGGCCACGCCGTCGAGCTCCGCCCGACGCGCTCGATACACTCGCCGGTCGGCCTCCGTGCGCAGGTTGCGGACGCGAAGGGCCTGTGTGCCCTCATCGCTGATCGGCCCCGGGCTGCATGAAGTCCGTCGGGGGCGGTGCTCCGACCGCC
>JAHWJE010000355.1 GCA_019348575.1 Actinomycetota bacterium
GAGCTGGGGCGCGTGATCGAGACCTTCAACGCTCTGGTGGCGCGGGTGGAGGCGGTGCTGACGGCCCAGCGGCAGTTCCTGGCCGATACCTCCCACGAGCTGCGCAATCCGCTGACGGTCATCCGCGGCAACCTGGAGCTGCTGCAGCGCGACCTGGACGCGCGTGTTGCCCGTGTCCTGGTCGTTCTCACCGAACCGGCTGACGAGCTCTTGCTTGCGTTCCTGTGTGAGTGCCATGCGACGGGCAAAGGTAGCAAGTCAGGCCGCCGCACCATCGTAGATCGCCCGCGCGGCCTCGACGTCGAGCGCGATCTGGTCGATCAGCGCGTCGACCGAGTCAAAGCGCTTCTCGCCGCGCAGGCGCTTGAGGAAGGCGATCTCCAGGCGGCTGCCGTACAGATCGCCCGAGAAGTCCAGCAGGTATGCCTCGATCAGCTCGCCGCGACCGGTCACGAACGTCGGCCGCACGCCGACGCTGACCGCGGCCGCGTACGTCTCCCCCGTGCTCGTCGTCGCGCGCGCCGCGTAGACGCCGTGGCCCGGCGTGACGAAGGCCGCGTCGGGGATCAGGTTCGCCGTCGGGTAGCCGAGCTCGCGGCCGCGCTCGTCGCCGTGGGCGACCTCGCCGGCGAGCGTGAACGGGTCGCCCAGCAGGCGCCCGGCGTACTCGACGGCGCCGCCGAGCACGAGCGCGCGGATGTGGCTGGACGACACGATCTCGCCGTCGATCTCGACGAGCTCGGCGACGCGCGTCCGGAAGCGCTCGTCGGAGCGCAGCAGCTTCGCGTCGCCCTGAGCCTTGTGCCCGAAGCGGAAGTTCTCGCCGACGCTGACGTGCGTCGCCCCGAGCTTGCCGACGAGCACGTCGTCGACGAATTCCTGCGCCGAGCGGGCGGCGAACTCCGCGTCGAAGGGGATCACGACCAGCTCCTGCACGCCGAGCGAGGCGACGAGCTGCGCCTTGCGGGCCGGTGAGGTCAGCAGGCGCGGCGCCGCGCTGGGCCGGATCACCGCCGTCGGGTGGGGGTCGAAGGTGAGGACGGTGTCGGCGCCGCGGATGACCTCGCGGTGGCCGAGGTGCACGCCGTCGAACGTTCCGACGGCGACCCGCCGCGCCCGCGGCTCGACGTCGGACAGGCGTGTGACCTTCACGCGCGGAAGCCTACGACGGGCTTCAGCCCGCCGTCCTGCGGCTGGGCGATCGCGATCGGGCCCTCGTCGTCGAGCAGCACCACGTCGCCGGCGCCCTCCGGCCCCCGCGCGGCGACCGCGCAGCCGTGTCCCGCCCGGCGCGCCTCGTGGGGGTCCAGGCGCACCGCCGGCATGATGCGCGCCAGCACGTCGGCCAGCGGCACGAGCCGCGACGGGCTCGCGTCGGCGATCTCAAACGGTCCGATCGCCGTGCGCCGCAGCGCCTCGCAGTACGCGTCGCCGAGGTCGGCGATCAGGCTGCGCACGTAGGTTCCGGCCGAGCACTCGATCGCGAAGCCCGCGCGCTGCTCCTCGCGCCACAGCTGCTCGAAGCGATGGACGGTGATCGGGCGGAGATCCAGCTCGACCGCCTCCCCCGCGCGCGCGAGCTCGTAGGCGCGCCGCCCGCCGACCTTCACCGCGCTGTAGGCGTGCGGGCGCTGCAGCAGCTCGCCGCTCGGCAGCTCCGGCGGGTCGGGCGGAGTCCGGCCGGTGTGCGTGATCTCGCCGTCGCTGTCGCCGGTGGTCGAGACGTACCCCAGCCGCGCGACGGTCTCATAGCGCTTGGGCAGCGCCATGAGGTAGCGCTGGATGCGGGTCGCACGGCCGACGAGGACGAGCAGCAGCCCGGTCGCGAACGGGTCCAGCGTGCCGGCATGGCCGACGCGCCGCGCGCGATGCTCGCGGCGCACGGCGGCGACGATGTCGTGGGAGCTCTTGCCCGCGGGCTTGTCGATGAGCAGGACGCCGTCGGACACGCGCCCAGGCTATTGCGCTGCGCGCAGGGGCCCCGTCCGCTACGCCTCGTCGGCGTTCAGCGGCGGCGCGTCGCGCCGGTCGAGCACGTCGAGCGTCAGGCCGTCGGGAACGATCGTGACCCGCTTGTACTCGGCGTCGGTCTGCTCCTCCCAGTGCACCTCGATGCCGCGCGTCACGGGCGGCTGATAGCCCTCCGGGAACGTCACGACGCGCTCGAGGATCAGCTCCTCGGGGTCGTCGCCCTGGTCCTCGGCCTTGCGCAGCTCCATCGACCAGCCCGCGGAGGGGAACGTCGCCCAGACGTCCACGACGACGACTCCTGGCCCCAGGAGCGCCTTCCAGTCACGGCACTTGCCCGGCAGGGCCTCCTGTCCTGACGCTTCCATTCCGCCATACCTCCTCGGTCGGGTTCGCTCGGCGCATGCTCGCAGGAGGGGACTACCCGTCGAGCTGCGCGGCCACCTCTTGGCGCAGGAACGCGATCAGCTCGTGGGGCGCCATCTCGGTCGCGAAGCCCGCGGCCTGGCGATGTCCGCCGCCGCTCTGCACGCGCGCGATCAGCGAGACGTCGACCGTGGCGTCGGTCGCGCGCAGCGAGACCTTCGATGCCCCGCGGCGGTCGTCGCAGGTCAGCTCGCGCGCGAGCGCGGCGACCTTCGTGCCCTGCACCGCGCGCAGGTGGTCGATGATCCCCTCGGTGTATGACTCCTCGGCGCCGGTCTCGGCGAAGTCGTCCCGCGTCAGCCGGGCAAGGGTGAGGCGCCCGCCGTCGAAGCGCTGGATGCGGCTCAGGGCGCGCGTCAGCAGCGCGAGCTTGGGCTCCGGGACGCCCTCGTAGAGGCGGCGGTAGATCTCGTGCACGTCGACGCCCGCCTC
>JAHWJE010000356.1 GCA_019348575.1 Actinomycetota bacterium
CCACCTGCGCATGGCTCAGCCGCCGAACGGTTCCCGCGGAGCCGACGGCCAGGCGGCCCCAGGGATGCAGCTCGCCGAAGACCGCAGCGTCGGCCGCCTGCACGGCGGCGTCGGCCGGGTTGTCCCTGCGCCCGAGGAGCTCGGCCTCGATGGATTCGCGCTCGGCGACGACGGCGGCCGCGTCGACCGGATCGACCAGCGGGCGCTGCCGCTCAGCGACGGTTTCTCGTGGAGCTCGTCGGGCACCGGAGTGACCGCCTACGTCATCGACACCGGGATCGACGCAAAGCATTCCGATCTCAACGTCGTCGAGCACGTCAACTTCGCGGGCGGCAGGAACACCGACTGCAACGGGCACGGCACGCACGTCGCCGGGACCGTGGCGGCGAGGGACAACACCAGCGACGTCGTCGGCGTCGCCCCCGGCGCCCCGCTCACCGGCGTCAAGGTGCTCGGCTGCAGCGGCAGCGGCAGCTGGTCGGGCGTCATCAAGGGCATCGACTGGGTGACCGCCAACGCCAAGAGTCCCGCCGTCGCCAACATGAGCCTTGGCGGGGGCGCGAACAACGCAGTCGACGAGGCCGTCAGGAACTCCGCCAACAGCGGCATCCTCTCGACCAGGAAGGGCGGTGGCACGACGACGATGTCCGGCACGTCGATGGCCTCGCCGCATACGGCGGGCGGAGGCGCCCTGTATCTGTCAAGTCACAGCGGGTCGGCCCCCGGCACCGTGGAAGCGGCGTTGAAGTCGGCCGCCACGGCGACGAACACACTCAGCAAAGACGGCCGCCCGATCACGCGCCTACACGTAGGCGGCTTCTAACCCGAAGAGCGCGATGCTTGCCGCGTGCGATCAGTGCGCACGCGGCAGGCAGTGCGCCCGCCATGCAGGAACACCACGTTCAAGCTGCCAGGCCGGTGCGAACGGCCGAGCTCAGCAGCGCTGGTCGTCGTCCGTGCGGCTGCCGGTGCGCAAGGAGTCCGCACGGTGGTTGTGCGTGGTTCGCCGAGCCGCGAGACTGTGTGCATGCCTGACGATCGCGCCGACCACCTGACCGACGTCGCCAGATCGCTTCAACAGGCGATGAACGAGCATGACCTGGAGGCGTTCGTGTCGCTGTTCGCCGACGACTACGACAGCCAGGCGCCGGCGCACCCCGATCGAGCGTTTCGCGGGCGCGAGCAGGTTCGCGCGAACTGGACGGCCATCTTCTCCGGGGTTCCGGACTTTCGCGCAGACCTCATCGCCACCGCTGCGAGCGAGGACTCGGTGTGGTCGGAGTGGCGCTGGGATGGCACTCAGGCCGACGGCAGCCAACTGCAGATGGCCGGCGTGATCGTCATGGGCATCCGCGACGGCTTGATCGCCTGGGGACGGCTGTACGTCGAGCCGGTCGAGCAGTCCGGTGCGGGCATCGACGCCGCCGTCAGCAGGATGTCGGGGAACGCCTGAGCGAGCGCCGCGTGCGCTGCCCTACGCCATCTCGTTGATCGTTGCGTAGTAGCGCAGCTGAAGCCGCAGCGTCTGAAAGTCGATGATCCCCTCACCGACGGCGACGACGTCGTTGAGCCACCGGTAGCGATCGTCGTCGGTGGCGAAGGTCGCCGGCGACAGGATGCCTCGCTTGGCGGTCTCGCCTTCGATCACGCTGCTGTAGCCCCCGAGATGAAACACGATACGCGCGCCGTCATCGGTTTCGATCACCCCGTGGGCGTCCGGCAACAGGACCCCGTCCTCGCGACGCCGCGGATGGTTTGACCACCGCACCGACCCGCTGACCCGATCCCCGGTGACGCGGCCCTCCCCGCTTCCGTAGCCCGCGCCCTCCGTCCCCCCGTAGGGGGCGATGACGAAGAACCCGCCCGCGTAGTCCAGCTCCATCTCGAAAATCGGCTCCAGCCGCATCGCGCCGCCATTCTTTCAAAGCGCCGCCACCATGAGGTTGCAAGCTTCGGCTGTCACTCCGACGGGCCAGCGGTCGAGGCCGCCGGCGCGGCGGGCGGCGCGATCCGTGGGTGGCGCACCTCCTCGACGAGGTCCTGGATCTCCTGCGACGGCTCCTTGGTGAGCAGCGAGACCGCGATCGTCACGACGAAGTTGATGACCATGCCGACAGCTCCGATGCCCTCCGGCGACACGCCGAGCCAGTGCTCCATGTCCTCGAAGATCGTGAAGTACATGTAGAGGGCGGTGAGGGTGATGCCGGTCTTGGTGATCGTCTGGTAGGCCTGGTAGCCCCCGGTGTCGGGAATGGTCATCGGGCCGGTCTTGTCGACGCCGTCGAGCTCGACGCCGAACGTGAGGCGCAGCGCTACGTCGAGCGGATCCGGCGAGATGCCGAACACACCGTGAGCCGAGAAGTGCTGCCCGCGGTCGAACGGCATCTGGCGCTGGCCGTTCAGGCCCCGGGAACGCTCGAGGCGGCGCTGCTCGACCGGCTGGTGCAGGTGCTGGTCGCCATCGGCACCTCGCCGGACGCGCCCCGCGCCATCGCGGACCGGGACGGCACGCGGCGGCTCGAAATTCCGTTCCCGACCTTCGACGAGCTCGTGGACCTGAGCTTCGATCAGCTGCGCCACCACGGCGCATCCGCCACCGCCGTCGTCGTGCACCTCGCCCGAGCCCTGTCGATGCTGCGCTCGCTGCCGCCGCACCGCCACGCGGCGCTGACCCGGCACGCCCGCCAGCTGGCCGGTGCGGCGGCCGCTTCCATCACGCTCGAGGACGAACGCCGATCCGCCCTCGAGGCGATCGCGCCGCTGCTCGACTGAGCCCCGCCGGACTACCATGGCCGGCATGCTGACCCTGCCCGGCCCGATCGTC
>JAHWJE010000357.1 GCA_019348575.1 Actinomycetota bacterium
TCGAGCGTGAGATCGACACCGATCCCGATGTCGACGAATGCGCGCAGGAGGCGGGCTGTGGCGAGGCCAGCCCGGTCGGCGCGCTGCAGCGTTCGAACACGCTGTTGATCCTTGATTCGTCGGGGTCGATGGCCGGTTCGGCGGGTGGCGGCAAGACGAAGCTCGAGGCTGCCAAGCGGGCGTTGCGCCGCTATGTCGCCGGGACCCCTGACAGTCTGGCGCTGGGGTTCATGGTCTATGGCCACAAGGGTTCGAACGATCCTGCCGGCAAGGCGCAGAGCTGCAGGGCGGTCGAGCTGCTCGACCCGATCGGCAAGGCCGCGTCGAAGCGCTTTGACCGCACGCTGAAGCGCTTCAAACCGACCGGCTATACGCCGCTGGGCGCCGCGCTGCGCGAGGCCCGCGCCGCCTTTGAGGGCAAGGAGGACGGCATCAACCGGATCATCCTGGTCACCGACGGCATCGAGACCTGCGGCGGCAACCCGGTTGCGGAGGCCCGCAAGCTCAAGCAGGCGGGGATCAAGGTCACGACCGATGTCGTCGGCTTCGACGTCGCCAAGCCCGCCGAAGCGAAGCGCCTGCGCGCGATCGCCGAGGCATCGGGTGGCGAGTACACGGACGTCCGCACCGCCGACGCCCTCGACGACTACTTCACGCAAGCGCGGGAGCGCGTTGCGGACCTCTCCTCGCAGCTGCTGTGCGTCCAGGCGAACGCGGGAACGATCAGCTCGTGCCAGGGGGCGACGGTGGGGGAGGCCGCGATGTTCATGGGTGTCGCCAGCGCTGATGCCTCTCGCGCCGGACGCGATGCGCAGAGCGACGAGATCGACCGGCTGCGAGACGAGCTCGTCGCGCGCAGCAAGCAGCGCGACGCCGCCCGCGACGAGCAGAGCGACGCCGTCGGCGAACGCCTGGAAAGCGAACTCGATGAGGCCAAGCGGCGCCTTGAGAGGCTCGACGGATAGACCGGGTCCCAGAGCCGCCTGGGACCTTTGGACCCCGCAAAGATGAGCCCTCCGACTCTGGTCGCGCCCGCGTTGCGCTCCTAGGGTTCTGCTCACGTTCTGGAGCAACGAGCCTGAGGAGCCCGAGATGCTGGAGACCATGAGCAACAAGAGCCTGGAGCTGGCGACCTACTGCCAGGTCACCGTCGCGAATCTGATGCGCCGCGCCCGCGAGCGTGAAGACGGGCAGACGTCGGCCGAGTACATCGGCATCATCCTGGTCGTCGTCGGGATCATCGCCGCGGTCGCGGCGACGGACATCGGCACGGAGGTCAGCAAGCTGATCAAAAACGGCATCAAGAGCGTCAAGGCCGGGGGAAGCGCGGAAGGCGACTGACGCAGCGCGGCGCCCGCGGCACAGGCATCCGACACGGCCCGGTCACGCGCGACCGGGCCGTTCGGCGTTGTCGGGGTGATTGGACGCGAGTGCGAGTATGCAACCACGAAGCAGGCCGACCGAGGACGCGTAGGCACGACACGATGGATCCACGGCAGGAGCGACGAAGCACGGCAATCCGCGCACGTCTGCGCGCGGAGGACGGCCAGATCATGCCCGTCCTCATGGTCACGCTGATCGCGCTGGTGCTCGTCGGCACCCTGCTCTTCCAGGTGGCCCGGGGCAGCGACCAGCGCGCCCGCGCGCAGACCGCGGCCGACGCCGCCGCGCTCGCGGGAGCCCGCGAGATCCGCTCGCAGCTCGAGGCGCTGGCGATGAGCGGCAGCCTCGACATCTCCGCGCTCGACCTCGGCCGCGTGCGCGCTGCCGCGGACGAGTACGCCAGGCGCAACGGGGCGCGCGTGACGAAGCTCGAGCGCCTCGGGGTCGACGTCCGCGTCGAGGTGGCGACCGAGGACGAGCTGGGAGATCCGGCGGCGCCCGTCGACTCGCAGGACGTCAAGGGCACCGCGAAGGCGCGCGCGAGCTTCAGCGTCGTCAGCTCGGTCGGCGAGGTTCCCAGCGGCGGGGGCGACCTGGGCACCCAGCCGACGGGCGGCAACGGACGCATCTCGGAAGCCGACTGGGACGAGCTGGAAAAGCAGCTCGAGGGCATGGGGCGGCCCGACAACATCATCGCGCTGGGCCGGTTCCTCCAGCGCCACGGCTTCCGCGTCGGCGAGAACGCGGCCTTCGGCAGCGTCGGCAAGCACGCCGCGGGCGGCTTTCACTACCAGTACGGAAACAGGGGCGCGATCGACGTCAACTTCGGCTGCGGGTGCGGCGACCTCTACGGGCCGGAGGTCAACGCGATCGAGCCGATCGTCCCCAAGATCCGCGAGCTCGGCTTCAACACGCTGTGGAACATCGCGCCCGGCGACCACCAGGATCACCTGCACGTCGACGTCGGCACCCCCGGCCCGCTCGGCGGGCCCGCGAACGGGCTGTTCGGCGGCTCGGATGACGTGCTCGTCGAACTGCGCCTCGTTCCGCTCAACGGACCGCCCTCGCAGGCGCCGTTCGGCTTCGGCGGCCCGCTGCAGAACATCGACCCCGAGTCGATCCGGGCCTCACAACGTGAGATCGCGCGAAAGATCTACGAGACCGGCAAGCGCCTCGGCGTATCCGACAAGCTCATGCTGGCCGCCTTCGAGACCGCGTGGGTGGAGTCGAAGTTCACGAACGTGGCGCCGGGCCAGGGCGACGCGGCCCCGGACGAGGAGGCGGCGGCCGACTTCGACGCCATCCGCCGGTTGCTCGCCGGGCAACTGCAATCGCTGCTGGCCGAGGTGCGGGCGGCGCACGAGTCCTTGGCCGGCCTGAGCGACCGGGAGTTGGGGGCGCTGATCGGCGGCGGCGCGTGCGCGGTGCGGCCGGA
>JAHWJE010000358.1 GCA_019348575.1 Actinomycetota bacterium
GTCCGTCGACCATGCGCCGCATCCTAATCGCCCTCAGGCGCGCTCAAGCAGTCGAAGACGGTCGCGCCCGAGGAAGGCGCTCAAGCGGTCGAAGACGGTAGCGCCGTAATGTGGTCGGCCATGGCCTGGACGAACGAGGACGTCGCGCGGCAGTTCGCCGAGATCACCACACTGCTCAAGCTTTCGGGCGCCGACCCGTTCCGGGTGCGTGCGTACGAGCGCGCGGCCGGCGCGATCGGCGCCGCCCCGGTCGACCTGTCCTCGATCAGCGAGTCGGAAATGGCCGGGTTGAAAGGCATCGGCGCGTCGACCGCGAAGAAGATCGCCGAGTACCTGTCGACGGGGCACATCGCGATGCTCGACGAACTGCGGGCGAAGGTCCCACCGGGCCTCGTCGAGCTGATCAGGGTGCCGGGGCTGGGGCCCAAGACCGCGAAGATGCTGCACGACACCCTCGGCGTGGACTCGGTCGACGCGCTGCGCGACGCCATCGCCACCGAGCGGTTGCGGGACCTGCCGGGACTGGGTGCCAAGACCGAGGCCAACCTGCAAGACGCGATCGCCCGGATCGGCGCCAAAGACACGCAACGGCGGCCCATGGCCGATGCGATCGCCATTGCCGAGGAGCTGTGCCGGCGGCTGGCCGAGCTGCCAGAGGTCGTCGAGGTCACCTACGCCGGCAGCCTGCGCCGCATGCGCGAGACGATCGGCGACATCGACATCCTCGCCGCGTCGAACGACCCGGCTCCGGTGCATCAGGCGCTGCGCGACAGCGACCTCGTCACGGATGTCCTCGCCGCGGGGGAGAAGAAGACGTCGGTGCTGACCCGGCGTGGCATCCAGGCGGACCTGCGGGTCGTGGAGCCGGACGCGTATGGCGCGGCGCTGGTGTACTTCACCGGCTCGAAGGCGCACAACGTCCGGATCCGCGAGCGGGCGGTCCGCAAAGGCCTGTTGCTGTCCGAGTACGGGCTGTTCGATCGCGAGAGCGAGGAGCGGCTGGCCAGCCGCACCGAGGCGGACGTCTACGCCGCGATGGACCTGCCGCTGATCGTGCCGCCGCTGCGCGAGGACAGCGGCGAGGTCGAAGCCGCGGCCGCCGGTGCGCTGCCGAAGGTCGTGCAGTTGACCGACATGCGTGGCGACCTGCACGGGCACAGCGACTGGTCCGGCGACGGCAAGGCGTCGCTTGAGGAGATGGTCGCCGCCGCGGCCGCCCGCGGCTACGAATACTGGGCCGTCACCGACCACGCCGAGAACCTGCCGATGAACGGGCTGTCGCGGGAGCGGATGCTGCAGCGGCGCGCCGCCATCGCCGCGCTGCAACAGCGGTACGACATGCGCATCCTCGCCGGCGCGGAGCTGAACATCGGCGGCGACGGCAGCGTCGACTACGACCCCGAGTTCCTGGCGGACATGGACTTCAACGTCGCCAGCATCCACACGCTGATGAACCGCAGTGCCGCCGAGCAGACACGCCGCATCATCACGGCGATGCAGAACCCGCACGTGCACGCCATCGGGCACCTCACGGGCCGCAAGATCGGCGTCCGCCCGCCCTACGACGTCGAGCTCGACGCGATCCTGGAGGCGGCGGCGCTCACCGGCACCGCACTCGAGATCAACGCGTCGCCGCGCCGGCTGGACCTGTCGGGCGAGATGGCGCGGCGGGCGGTCGACGCCGGCGTGACACTGACGATCTCTTGTGACGCGCACAGCATCGGCGACCTGGCGAGCATGCGCTACGGCGTCGGGACCGCGCAGCGCGGCTGGGCGACACCCGCTGACGTCCTCAACTGCCGGCCGCTGCAGGGCCTGCTCGGCATGATCCCCGGGATGGGCAAGGCGCTGAAGGACGTCGAGCTCGACGACGGTCAGCTCAAGCGCGTCGAGGCCATCATCCAGTCGATGACCAACGAGGAGCGGCGCAACCACAAGCTGCTCAACGGCAAGCGCAAGAAGCGCATCGCGGCGGGGTCGGGTCGCAGCCCGCAGGAGGTCAACGAGCTGCTGCGCAGCTTCGAAGAGATGCAGAAGATGATGAAGTCGCTGGGTGGCGGCGGCGTGGGCGGCATGAAGGCGATGCGCCAGCTGCAAAAGTCGGGCGGCCTCGGCGAGCTGGGCGCGCAGGTCGGGGCTGACTTGGCCCTCGGTTGCCGGCACATATTCGACGCGGGCGACACGGCGCAGGCGGTCGCATTCGGGCTGGAAGGTCCCCCGCGCCTGCTCGAGCTTGGCCTCGGCGGCGTAGTCGTCGAACGGGCGCGCGTCGCCGGCGACCTCCTCGACCAGGTGCGCGGGCACCTTCAGCGACACGCGCCAGCGCACCCGCCGGTCGTGGCGGAAGATGAGCAGCTGGATCGCGGCCGTGCGCTCGGCGGCGTAGCCGTTGTCGGAGCACGCGCACGCGTAGGCGACGACGTCGTCGTCGGAGGAGCCGTGGGCGGCGATGTAGCGCGCCAGGTCGCCGTTCTGCGTCCGGTTCGTGACGACGTTCCGGATGCCTCCGACCAGCCCCAGCACGGCGAGGACGGCGAGGAGCCCGGCGCGGAAGGCATCACGGGGCACGACGGTCACGCCCAGGGCCGCGACCAGCAGCACGATCGGGAACACCACGGCCGTGTAGCGGCTGGCGAACGCGCCGGAGGTGGCGAAGCCGACCACCACCGCGATCGCCAGCCGGAGGTCGCGCACGGTCGCCAGCACGGCGACCGCCGACAGCAGCCCCAGCGCCGTGCACACGAGCGCGGCGTCCCGCGCGAGCTCGCTCATCCCGCCGGCATCATGATCGCTGCTCTGCCTCCTCGACTTCT
>JAHWJE010000359.1 GCA_019348575.1 Actinomycetota bacterium
GCGCCGCACCCGACGCGGTCCGCCGCATCCAACCCCAGCCGCCGGCGCCACCCGCCGCGCCCGCGGGCGTCCTGCACGACGAGACCGAGCGTCCGATCGGGATCCGCCGCGTGCGCCGCGCGCCGCGTCCGATCGTGACACCGCCCGGCGACACCCGCGCCGGCCCCGCACGCCGGCGGCGCCGCTCGGTCGGCGCGCGCCTGTTCGGGCTGCTGGCGCTCGCGGTCCTCGCCGTTGTGGTGATCGCCGCGCTGATGCTCTTTCAGCCCTTCGGCAGCGCCGAGGGCTCGCAGGTCCAGGTGACGATCCCGCAGGGCGCCAGCGCGCGCGAGATCGGCGACCGCCTCGCAGCGGCCGGCGTCGTCGACTCGGGCCTGTTCTTCAGCGTGCGCGCGACCCTGTCGGGCAAGCGCGAGAGCCTGCGCTCGGGCCGGCACACGCTGCGCCAGGACATGACGTACGGCAAGGCGATCGCGGCGCTCACCGGGACCGAGGTCAGCAAGGAGGTCCCGACAGTCGACGTGACGATCCCCGAGGGCCGCTCGCGCCGTGAGATCGCGCCGATCGCCGAGCGCGCGGGGCTGACCGGCGATTACCTCAAGGCCTCGGCGCGCTTCAAGGGCGCGCTGAGCCCGTTTCGCTACGGCGCGCCGCGCGGCACGCGCTCGCTCGAGGGCTTCCTCTTCCCCGCCACGTACGAGTTGCTCGCTGGGGCCCCCGCGCGCGACCTCGTCGAAAAGCAGCTCGCGGCGTTTCGCGAGAACTTCGCGAAGGTCGACCTCGAGCGCGCCCGGCGCAGGAACCTGACCGGCTACGACGTCCTGATCATCGCCTCGATGGTCGAACGCGAGGCGCGCGTCGAGAAGGAGCGCCCGCTGATCGCCGCCGTGATCTACAACCGCCTCAAGGACGGCATGCCGCTCGGCATCGACGCGACGACGCGCTATGTCCTCAACAAGCCCAGCGGCGCGCTGAAGCAGTCCGAGCTCGAGATGGACTCGCCCTACAACACGCGCAAGCGCGTCGGCCTGCCGCCGACGCCGATCGGCAACCCCGGGCTGTCGTCGCTGCGCGCCGCGGCCAAGCCGGCGAACGTCGGGTACCGCTACTTCGTGGTGAAGCCGGGAACCTGCGGCGAGCACGCGTTCTCGAACACGATCGAGCAGTTCCAGCAGGACTCGGCGCGCTATGACGCCGCGCGCGCGGAGGCCGGCGGGAGATCCCCGACGACGTGCTGAGCGACGCTGTCGCGGCGCGCTACGGCGTGCTCGGCTGGCCCGTCGGCCACAGCCGCTCCCCCGCGATGATGCAGGCGGCCGGCCTGGAGCGCTACCAGCGCCTGCCCGTCGCGCCGGCGGTGTTCGCCGACACCGTGCGCGCGCTGCACGGCGCCGGCTTTCGCGGCGCGAACGTCACGATCCCTCACAAGGAGGCCGCGCTCGCGCTCGCGACGACGGCGAGCGACGCCGCCCGCGAGATCGGCGCCGCCAACACGCTGAGCTTCGGCGAGGGCGGCGAGATCGCCGCCGAGAACACCGACGCGCCGGGGCTGATCGCCGCGCTCGGCGACCGCCCGCTGGGCTCGGCGCTCGTGCTCGGCGCCGGTGGCAGCGCGAAGGCTGCGGTCTGGGCGCTCGCGCGCGCGGGCGCCGACGTGTCGATCTGGAACCGCACCGCGCAGCGCGCCGAGGGCATCGGCGCACGCGTCGTCAAGCGCGCCGTCCCCGCCGACGTGCTGGTGAACTGCACGAGCGTCGGACTCGACAATTCGTCCACCCCCTTCAAGGACCTGCCGCTGGACGCCGATGGGTTAGCCGAGTACGCGACCGTCGTGGACATGGTCTACAAGGCAGGCGGGACGGCGTTGGTCTCAGCGGCTCGTGAGCGCGGAATCGACACCGTCGCAGGCCTCGAGATCCTCGTTCGCCAGGGTGCGTTGAGCTTCACCATCTGGACCGGGCAAGCGGCTCCGGTGGACTCGATGCGCACGGCCGCGCGCGATCGCAGAACTGAAGTCCGATGCTCCCCAAACCCATCCCACTGAAACCAGTTTCGGCTCACGGCGCCAGCCCCGACGGGATCACGAAGCCGCGCAACCCGGGCGGGCCGGCGCGCTTTTTGACGGACGTGATCGTCGACCTGGGCCTCGTCGACCGCGAGCGCGTCAGCGCCGCGATCGACGAGGGACGGCGCTCGGGGAAGATGCCCGAGGACGTCCTGCTCGAGCAGGGCGCGCTGACCGCCGAAGGGCTGTCGCGCGCCGTCGCCGAGCGCCACGGCCTCGACCATCTCGACCTCGGGACCTTCCAGCCCGACATGGCGGCGGCGAATCTCATCTCGATCCCCGCGGCCAAGCGCTACGAGGCCGTTCCGGTCACCTTCATCGACGACCGCACGCTGCTCGTGGCGATGGCCGATCCCGCCAACGTGCTGGCCGTCGACGACATCGCGCTGCTCACCGGCAAGGAGATCCGTCCTGCGGTCACGAGCCGCGAGGACATCCTCGGCCTGATCTCGCGCCTCACCCGACTGGACCACGTGGTCGCCGACGAGCAGCTCGACGAGGAGATGCAGCAGGGCCCGGCCGAGGTCGTCGACCTGCGCGAGTCCGCCGACGACGCGCCCGTCATCAGGCTGGTCAACCAGATCATCGCCCAGGCCGTCGAGCAGGGCGCCTCCGACGTGCACTTCGAGCCCAGGGGCACCGACCTGCGGGTGCGCTTCCGCATCGACGGCGTGCTCGTGGAGTCGGCGATCGTGCAGCGCCGGATGGTGCTCGGCGTCATCAGCCGCGTGAAGATCATGAGTGA
>JAHWJE010000035.1 GCA_019348575.1 Actinomycetota bacterium
CCCGCGCCCAGGCGCATGCGTGCGCCCGTCCGCGGCGCCGGCGCGGCCGTCGGCTGCGTCGAACTGGACGTTCGGACGGGGGAGCGCCCCGCATCCCGTAGATTCAGACGCCCAGCCAGGGCGTCGATCAGACGCGCCGCAAGCCCAAAGGGGACAGGTTGACGTTCGACGAAAAGAGGCGCGGCGAGGACCGGCGTTCCCCCGTCGGCGATTTCCTGCTCGGCGCGCTCGCGCTGCGCCCGGACGGTGCGCTCTCGTACGCCGAGCTGCTGCAGATCGCCGGCGCGAGCGGGCTGAACATGTCCAGCGTGCTCGCCTGGGCCGCACGCGCCGAGGAGGCGGGCCTGATCGAGCAGTCGCAGGGACCCGACGGCCGGGATCGCTCGCTGCGCCTGACGCCGCGCGGCGCGCTGCTCGCGCGCAACAACCGCCGCCGCGTCCACCGCCGCGCCGGCTGGAACCTGCCGCCCGACGACTTCGCCTGAGCGGCGTGTGACGTAGCCCACTCCGCGGCGCCGCGGGCGCGGATAGTGTGGCGCGATGGAGCGTGCCTACGACGCGATCGTCGTCGGCTCGGGGTTCGGTGGGGGAATCGCCGCCTGCCGGCTCGCGGAGCAGGGCCTGAGCGTGTGCCTGCTCGAGCGCGGGCGCCGCTTCGGTCCCGGTGACTATCCCGACCGGCTCGCGCAGTTTCCCCACGCGCTGTGGCATCCGCGCCACAACCCCGGCGGGATGTTCGACGTCCGCATCATGCGCGACGTCGCCGTCGTGACCGGCGCCGGCGTCGGCGGCGGCTCGCTCGTCTACGCCAACGTCCAGCTGCGCGCGCCGGACGCGATCTTCGACGAGCCCGCGTGGCCGAAGGCGATCGACGGTGCCGAGCTCGACCGCTTCTACGCCCGCACAGAGGAAGCGCTGGAGCCGCGCGTCACGCCGCCGCAGCCGCCGCTGCCGAAGGTCGCCGCCTTCGATCGGATGGCGCACAACGCCGGCCGCACGGCGCTGCGGCTGCCGATCGCGGTGCACTTCGGCGCCGACCGTCGCCATCCGTTCAGCGGCGTCTTCCAGCAGGGCTGCGACAACCTCGGCCGCTGCGACGTCGGCTGCCCGCGCGCGTCGAAGAACACGATCGACATCACGTACATCGCGCGCGCGGAGACCTTCGGCGCCGCCGTCTTCCCGCTGCATGAGGTGCGGCGCATCGACCCGCCGGGGCGGCGCGGCGAGGACTGGCGCGTCGGCTTTCGCGACCTGCAGTACAAGACGGCGGGGGAGGTCCGCGCGCCGCTGCTCGTGCTCGCGGCCGGGACGCTCGGGACGACGCGCCTGCTGTTGCGAAACCGCAGGCGCCTGCGGGCGCTGTCGCCGGCGCTCGGCAGCCGCTACTCGGGCAACGGCGACGCGCTGGCGCTCGCGCTCGATCCGACGGCGACCGGCGTCGCCGGCGCGCGGGCGGAGTTCGGTCCCGTCATGACGAGCCGGATCGACTACATGGTCGAGCGCGGGCACATGGTCGCCGACGGGGGGCTGCCGGCGAGCTTCGGCGAGGTGCTCGAGGTGCTGCGCGGCGTGCGGCTGCTGACCGGCCTCGGGCGGCTGCGCGTCGCCGCCAAGAACGTCGCGACGAAGGCGGGCTTCTCCGACCACGCGCTCGCGCCCGCCGACATGCACGTCAGGCGCCGCGCGCCGATCGGCGACTCGCTGGTCTTCCTGTGCATCGGGCGCGACGCGGCCGACGGGCGCATGCGCCTCACGCGCTTGGGCCGCTTCGACATCCGCTTCGACATCGCCCGCAGCGAGCCCCTCTTCGACAGCATGCGCGCGACCGTCCGCGAGCTCTGCGAGGCCGCCGGCGCGACGGCGTTCTTCGCGCTCGACGCGGGCCCGCTGGGCAAGTACGTCACGGTGCACCCGCTCGGCGGCTGCCCGATGTCCGACGACCCGCGCACGGGCGTCGTCGACGACGCCGGCAAGGTCCATGGGTACGCCGGGCTGTACATCCTCGACGGCTCGATCGTGCCGACGGCGATCGGCGTCAACCCGTCCAAGACGATCGCCGCGCTGGCCGAGCGCGGCGCCGAGCGGCTGCTCGCCGAGCGGGCGCGCTGATGGACTTCGAGATCCGCAAGACCTGGAAGAACCACCTCGGCAACCAGCGGATCGACCCGCTGCGCATCTACGCGCCGCGCTCGATCGCCGAGGTCGCGCAGATCGTGCGCCTCGCGCGCGAGCGGGCGCGACTGCGCGCCGTCGGCTCGGGCCATTCGTGGTCGGACGTGGCGCTGACCGAGGGCTTCCTGCTCGAGCCGGGGGGATGACGAGGGTCCCCGCCCCCGAGCCCGACTTCATCCGCGCGGAGTGGGCGGGTCGCAAGCTCGTCCGGGCGGAGGGCGGCGCCCGGATCAGGGAGATCAACGCGTGGCTCGACGCCAACGGGATGGGGTTCGCGAACCTCGGCGGCTACGACGGGCAGACGATCGCCGGCGTGACGTCGACATCGACGCACGGGTCGGGGATCGAGTTCGGCCCGCTGAACGACGCGCTGCGCTCGCTGGACGTCGTCGTCGGCGACGGCAGCGTCCAGCGGATCGAGCCGAGCGACGGGCCGACGGACCGCCCCGCGTTCGAGGCGCACTTCGGCGACGGGCGCAGGCTCGTCCAGGACGACCACGTCTTCGACGCCGTCTGCGTGGCGATGGGCTGCATGGGCGTGATCTGCACGGCGATGGTCGAGGTCCGCGAGCGCTTCTTCCTGCGCGAGGTGCGCGAGCTGCATCCGTGGGCGAAGGTTCGCGCCGATCTCGAGGACGGTGGCGGCTCGACCGCCACGAGCACTACGAGCTGGCGTTCAGCCCGTATGACGACGGCTATCCGTACCCGTTCCTCGTCACGACGCGCGACACCGTCGGCGATCCGCGCGACCGGCCGCGAGAGAAGCGGATGCGCAACTGGCTCGTCCAGGCAGCGGCGCTGTTTCCGTTCACGCCGCACATCATCAACCTCATCCTCGACGCGGCGCCGAGGCTCGCGCCGGCGATGCTGCGCGGCTCGGTCAGGGCGCTTGTCAAGGACGAGTACGACGCGGTCAGCTTCAAGGTCTTCAACATCGGCACGCTGAACAACCTGCCCGCGTACTCGTGCGAGATCGGCGTGCCGATGGACGGCCGCCACCTCGATGCCGTCGAGACGATCTTCCGCGTCGCGCGCGAGCGCCGCGAGCTCGGGCAGGTCTACCAGAGCTCGCCGATCGCGCTGCGCTTCGTGAAGGCCTCGCCCGCCTACCTGTCGATGATGAACGGGCGCGACACGATGATGATCGAGCTGATCGGCCTGAACGGAAACGACGGCGGGTTCGAGCTGCTGAAGGCCTACGAGGAGGCGCTGTACGCCCTCGGCGGCCGGCCGCACTGGGGCCATGTCAACACATTGAGCGGCAGCGGGGACTTCATCGCCTCGATGTACCCGCGGCTGGCGGACTGGCTCGACGTGCGCGCCGCGCTGGACCCCGACGGCGTCTTCGACTCGCCGTTCACGAAGCGCGTGGGGCTGTCGCGGGAGTCGTTCGCGGCGTAGCGGGCGCGTTCTGCGTCCGTATGCCCCACGCCTATGCGCTTAACGTCAGGGATCGGCTGAACTCGATAACTTCGGTGGCATGGACGTGAAGAGAACGCCAGGCGCCGAGGCCGGCGGCACGCGTGTGCTGCTGATCGGCGACGACGAGCTGACCGTGGTGACGCAGCGCACGCTGCAGGACGCCGGCGCGATCGTCACGAACCTGCGCGAGCACAGCGATGCGGCGATCCGCACCGCGCTCGGCCATCGCGTCGACAGGGTCGTCGTGATCTCCAAGCACGATCACATCTCGTTGCGCAACGCGCTCGTCGTCGAGGGCGTCCGTCCCGGCATCCCGCTCGTCGTGACGGTCTTCGATCGCGACGTCGCGATCGAGCTCGAGCGCGCGGTGCGCAACGTACGCGTGATGTCGATGGCCGACATCGTCGTCCCGACGCTCGCCGGCCCGTGCCTCAACGAGCAACTGCTGTCGCTGCATCGCACCTCGGGCGGGTTGCGCGCCGTTCGCGACGGCGACGACGGCCCCCGGATCGGCCCGATCGACGCGCACGTGCGGGGCCGCCGCGCCCGGCTGGCCGCCGCGATCGGCGCCGCGCTGCGCCCGCACGAGCCGAGCGCGAAGATCCTGATCGGCGGCATCATCGGCTTCGTGCTCGTCCTGGCGATCGACGCGATCGCGACGATGATCGTGCTGCACGAATCGCCCGTCGAGGCGTTCTACGCCGCAACCAAGGTGATCATCACGGTCGGCCCCAACCATCTCGTCGACGAGGGTCCGACCTGGTTCAAGGGCTTCTCGGCGGTGATGATGATCGCGGCGCTGGCGTTCACCGCGCTGCTGACGGCGGGCATCGTCCATCGCCTGATCGACCGGCGCCTGTCCGCGATCTTCGGTCGCCGCTGCCTGCCGCGCTCAGAGCACGTCGTCGTCGTCGGGCTCGGCCAGGTCGGGCTGCGACTGTGCCTGCTGCTGCGCGAGCTCGACGTCCCCGTCGTCGCGATCGAATCCGATCCCGATGCGGACTACGTCGCGCGCGCGAAGGACTACGGCATCCCGGTCGTGATCGGCAGCGGCAGCAGCGGCTTCGTCCTGCGACGCGTCTCGCTGCACCGTGCGCGCGCGCTCGCCGCCGTGACGTCCGACGAGATCGAGAACATCGCGATCGTCGTGTCCGCGCACGGCGAACGCGAGCAGCTGCGCACGCTGCTGCGCGCGGGCCGCGGCGAGGTCCACAACGAGGCCCGGGCGCTGCTCAAGCTCGGAGTCGTGCGCGACGTCTACCGAATCGGCGGCACGCTGCTCGCAGCCGTGGCGCTGGGCTCTGATGCCTGCGAGGCGCTCCTGCACGAACAGACCGTCTACCTCGTCGCTGCGGACGGACGCATCGAGCCGTTCCACGAGAAGCTCGCCGCCTGACGAAGGCGGCGCCGCGGCGCCCTCAGTGCTCGGCGGCTGCGTGCGCGCCGCCGGCGTCGTCTCCCGAGGCGAGCTTCAGCGCATGGGGCAGCATCGGCTCGAGGACGCCGAGGCACTCGCGGACGGCCTTCGGGTTGCCCGGCAGGTTGATGACGAGGGTGCGCCCGCGCGTGCCCGCGACCGCACGCGACAGCCACGCCAGGCGCTGGAACTGCGCGGTCTCGGCGCGCATCGCCTCGGCGATCCCGGGCGCCTCGCGGTCGATCACCGAGCGCGTGGCCTCGGGCGTGACGTCGCGGGGCGCCAGGCCGGTGCCGCCGGAGGTCAGCACGAGGTTCGCGCCCTCGCACAGGTCGACGATCGCGCGTGCGATCTCGTCCTGCTCGTCGGGCACGAGCCGCCTGGCGACGACGTCGATGTCGATCCCCGCGAGCATCTCGGCCATCAGCTCGGTCGTCGTGTCCTCGCGCGTGCCCGCCGAGCGCGTGTCGGAGACCGTCAGGATCGCGGCGGTTAGCATCAGGGGATGGACGTTACCGTGAGACTCTTCGCCGGCCTGCGCGAGCACGCGGGGGCCGGCACGCTGGCGCTCCAGCTCGGCGACGGTGCGACCGTCGCCGACGCGATCGCGCAGCTGCGCGAGGGCGCGCTGGCCGGCCTGCCCGAGAACGCGCCCTTCGTCGCCGCCGTCGCTCGCGAGTACGTCAAGCAGGACCATCCGCTGGCCGAGGGCGACGAGCTGGCGCTCGTCCCGCCCGTCAGCGGCGGCGCCGGCGAGGTCCTGCTGGCGCAGGTCACCGGCGACAAGCTCGATCCCGAGGCCGTGCGCAGGCTCGTCGCGCATCCGGCGACCGGCGCGACCGTCGTCTTCTGCGGCACGACCCGCGAGGTGCCGAGCCTCGAATACGAGGCCTACGTGGAGATGGCCGAGGAGAAGATCCGCGAGCTGGCCGAGGCGGTCGTCGCCGAGCACGGCCTTGCTGCGGTCGCCGTCGCACACCGCACCGGCACCGTCGAGCTGATGGAGCCGAGCATCGTCATCGCGGTCTCCGCCGGGCACCGCGCCGAGGCCTTCGCCGGAGCGCGCGCACTGCTCGACGCGGTGAAGTCCCAAGCGCCGATCTGGAAGCAGGAGCACCCCGAGGACGGCCCGCCGGAGTGGGTCGCCGGGACCTTGCCGCAGCTCTGACCGCCCGCCTTCTGCACCTATGCAAAGCTTAGGTGCATGTGGAGAGCCGTTCGTTCGTCGTCAGTGCGCGCAGCGGCGCTGCTCGCCGCCCTCCTCGTCGCGGCCGGTTGTGGCTCCGATGCCGCAGGCGGCGACCGCCGCGAGGTCGTCGTCGCGGCCGCCACGTCGCTGAAGAGCGCCTTCACGAGCTACGGCGAGCAGTTCGCCGGCGCCGAGGCGCAGTTCTCGTTCGCGGGCTCGGATGAGCTTGCCGCGCAGATCCGCTCGGGCGCCCGGCCCGACGTCTTCGCCTCGGCGAACACGAAGCTTCCGGGCGCGCTCTTCGAGGAGGGCCTCGTCGAGCGCCCGCAGGTGTTCGCGAGCAACCGGCTCGTGCTCGCCGTCCCGGCCGGCGAGGCGAGGGTGCGCTCGCTCGACGACCTGACCGAGAAGGGCGTGACGATCGTCGTCGGGTCGCAGTCGGTGCCGATCGGCGCCTACACGCGCAAGGTCCTCGGCCGCCTCGACGCACCAGTGCGCGCGGGTATCCTCGCCAACGTGCGCTCCAACGAGCCCGACGTCGGCGGGATCGCGGCGAAGCTCACGCAGGGCGCGGCCGACGCCGGCTTTCTCTACCTCACCGACGTCGTCGCGACGAACGGCCGGCTGAAGGCGATCGAGCTGCCGGCGCACGTGCAACCGGACGTCGCCTACGCGGTCGCGATCGTCAAGGGGGCCGAACATCGCGCCCAGGCGCAGGCGTTCGTCGCCGGGCTGCTCGCCGGGCCCGGCGCGCGGGAGCTGAAGCGCGCGGGCTTCGGGCCACGGCCGGCGAAGTGAGCCGCGGGCGCTGGTTCGCCCCGGCGCTCGTCGTCGCCCTCGCCGTCACGCTGACGTTCCTCACGCTGCCGGTCGTCGCGATCTTCGTGCGCACGAGCCCGGCCAACCTGCTCGGCGCGCTCGACGATCCGGGCGTGCTGGCGGCGCTGTGGCTGAGCCTGCGCACCACGCTCGCCGCGATCGCGATCATCGTCGTCGTCGGGACGCCGGCCGCCTACCTGCTGGCGACGCGGGCCTTCCGCGGGCACGCGCTCGTCGTGACGCTCGTCGAGCTGCCGCTCGTCCTGCCGCCGGCGGTCGCCGGCGTCGGGCTGCTCGCCGCGCTCGGCCCGGGCGGGATCGTCGGCGGCGCGATCGACGACGCCGGGGTGCGGCTCGTGTTCGAGACCGCCGGCGTCGTCGTCGCGCTGACGTTCGTCGCCGCGCCGTTCTTCATCCGCGGCGCGCAGGCGGCCTTCGGCGCGGTCGACCGCTCGTGGCTGGAGGCCTCGCGCACGCTCGGCGCCGGCGAGGCGCGCACGTTCCTGCGCGTCGCGATCCCGGCGGCCGCGCCGGGGATGCTCGCCGGCCTGGCCCTCGCCTGGGGCCGCGCGGTCGGCGAGTTCGGCGCGACGCTGATCTTCGCCGGGTCGTTTCGCGGCCGCACGCAGACGGCGCCGCTTGCGATCTACGAACGCCTCGGGACGGCCTTCGACGCCGCGCTGGCGCTGTCGGCGGTGCTCGTCGCGGTGTCCGGCGCGCTGCTGCTGACGGCGAAGCTGCTGGGCTCGAGCGGGCTCGCGCGTGCTGCGCGTTGAGGCTCGCACCGCGCTCGGCGGCTTCGATCTCGATGCCGCGCTCGAGGTCCCCGCGGGCAGCTGTCTGGCGCTGGCGGGGCCGTCCGGCGCGGGCAAGAGCACGCTGCTGAGGATCGCGGCGGGGCTGTTGCGCCCGCAGCACGGCAGGGTGACGTGCGGCGACGACGTCTGGCTCGACACGGCGAGCGGCCGCCAGCTCGCGCCGGAGCTGCGCGCCTGCGGCTACGTCTTCCAGGACTACGCGCTGTTCGGCCACATGGCGGTCTGGCAGAACGTCGCCTACGGGCTGCGCGGCATGGCGCGCGCCGAGCGCCGCCGCCGCGCCGAGGAGCTGCTCGCGCGCTTCGGCATCGCCCACCTCGCCGACGGGCGGCCGCGCACGCTGTCGGGCGGCGAGCGCCAGCGCGTCGCGCTGGCGCGCGCGCTGGCGCCCAAGCCGCGCGTGCTGCTGCTCGACGAGCCGCTCTCGGCGCTCGACGCCCGCACCCGCGCGAGCGCCTCGCGCGAGCTCGCCGGCGTGCTGCGCGACACGGGCGTGCCCGCGCTGCTCGTCACGCACGACTTCACCGAGGCGGCGGTGCTCGGCGATCGCGTCGCCGTGATCGACGGCGGCCGGATCGTGCAGCAGGGCACCGCCGGCGAGCTCGCGGCGGCGCCGCGGTCGGCGTTCGTGGCCGACTTCACCGGCGCCGTCGTGCTGACGGGCGTGGCGCGGCCGGGCCGCGGCGACCTGACCGTCGTCGACCTCGACGGCGGCGGCATCGCCATGAGCACCGACCGGGGGACGGGCGCGGTCGCGCTGAGCGTGCATCCGTGGGAGATCTCGCTCGAGCCCGCCGGTGCGCGAGGCGAGGGGTCGGCGCAGAACCACCTCGACGCCGAGGTGATCACGGTGACGCACGTCGGCAACCGCGTGCGCGTCGGCCTGGCGGCGCCGCAGCCGCTCGTGGCGGAGATCACGGGCGCCGCGGTCGGCGGCCTGCACCTGGCGCCCGGCGTGAGGGTGACGGCCACCTGGAAGGCGACCGCGACGCGGCTGGTCAGCCTGTGAGCAGCTCGAGCGTCGCCGCGAAGCGCGTCCACGGCGCGAGCGCGGCGACACGGTACCGACGCGATCGCGACGCGCGCCGTGGCATCCTCCCGGCGTGCCCCGCGCCATCATCGCGCCCGCGCTCGCCGTGGCGCTCGTGCTCGCCGCCTGCGGCTCGGACGACAGCAGCGCCGAGACGAGGACGGCG
>JAHWJE010000360.1 GCA_019348575.1 Actinomycetota bacterium
ACCACGTGCGAGCGCGTCGTCGAGCTGCCTGCGACCGCGGCCGCCGCAGGCATCGCGCGACGCGAGCTGGCCGCGACGCCGGGCATCGCCGGCGAGCTCGGCTACAAGGTCCTGCTGATGGCGTCCGAGCTGATCGCGGTCTTCGTCGCCGACGTCGAGCCGCGCCCGGACCGCGTGCTGCGCCTGTCGATCCTCGTCCGCCGCGAGCGCGTGCGGATCGAGGTGGCCGGCGACGCGCCCGAGATCTCCCCCGACGCGCTGCTTCACTCGCGCGAGACTCCCTCGCTGGGCGGCATGGGGCTGCAGATCGTCGAGCGGATGGCCGACGACTGGGGCGTGCAGGGCTCGGCCCACGACGAGATCTGGTTCGAGCTGGCCCGATAGCTGTGGTCCGTGGACGTTGCACGCGATTGCGCGTGCAACGGTTGCGGGTGACCCACGAGCTACCGTGGCACGAGCCGATGGAGCTCGCACCGCACGCCCCCAACGTCGAGCTGCGCGACCAGGGCGACGAGCAGATCGTCGTGCTGGCCTTTCCCTACGACGCACGCATCGTCCACGTCGTGCGCGCGATCCCCGGCCGCCGATTCGACTGGGACCGGCGCGAGTGGTGGGCGCCGGTCGACGACTGGGTCGGCGTCCATGTCGCCGACGTGATCGAGCGCTTTCCGGAGCTCTCGGCGTCCGACGAGGTGCGTGCCTGGCTGGCGGCGATCGAGCGACGCTGGGTCGGCAACGTGGGCGCGGTGCGCTACGACGGGCGCGGCTGGTGGACGCTCTGGACGCGCGCCGGTTCTGCGCCCGACGAGCTGCTCGCCGGCTCGATCGCGCGTCCGGACGGCGTCGTGCTCGCGCCGCTCACGCGCGCCGGCGCGGAGGCGCTCGCAGAGCAGGATGCGGTGCGGCTGGAGCCCGGCGCGCGGCGCTGCGTCGAGGCGCTGCTGTCGGGGGTCGCCGAGCCGCCGCCCGCGCGGCTGACCGCCGCGCGCACGTTCGACGGCGAGCGACTGCGACTCGACGTGCTCTGGGATCCCGACGCCGGCAAGGCGTTCAGCAGGCTGCCCG
Source organism: Actinomycetota bacterium (assembly GCA_019348575.1). The sequence goes on from JAHWJE010000360.1 coordinate 1,066, forward strand.
GCGGCGACGAGCGCAGCCGGACGCTGCCGATCGACCCGTGGATCGTCGAGCCGCTCGACGCGTTCCTCGCGGCGTTCGGAGTCGCGGTCGACGCCTCCGCCGCGCTCGTGCTCGACGGCCTGCGCGCCGAGCATGCCGCGGCCGTCGGCCAGATCAGGCGCTCGCGGGCGACGAGCGGCGAGCCGATCGCCGAGGTGGCGGCGGTGCTGGGCGGCGAGCTTGCGCCGTTTCAGTGGGCGGGCGTGCGCTACGCGCGCGACGCGCGGCGCTGCTTTCTCGCCGACGAGCAGGGGCTCGGCAAGACCGTCGAGGCGCTCGCCACGCTCGAGGCCGCGTCAGCGTTTCCCGCGCTCGTCGTCTGCCCGGCGTCGCTGAAGCTCAACTGGCAGCGCGAGGCGGCGCACTGGCTGCCGCATCGCAGCGTGGCGCTGCTCGAGGGCCGTGGGGCCGCGGGGCCGGCCGCCGACATCACGATCCTCAACTACGAGATCGTCGCGGCGCACCGCGAGGCGCTGGGGCGGCGCAAGCCGCGGGCGCTCGTGATCGACGAGTCGCACTACGTCAAGAACCCGCAGGCCAAGCGCACGCAGGCGGTGCGGCGGCTCGCGTCGTCGGTCGAGGCCGACGGCCTGCGTTTGGCGCTGAGCGGCACGCCGGTGCTCAACCACGCCGAGGAGCTCGTCGCTCAGCTGCGCGTGATCGGGCGCCTGGAGGACTTCGGCTCGGGCGCGCAGTTCGCGCGCCGGTTTCGCGGCGACTCCTCCGAGGAGCGGCTGCACTGGCACCTGCGCCGGCACTGCTTCGTGCGGCGGCTGAAGTCCGAGGTGCTGCCGCAGCTGCCGGCCAAGCGCCAGGTCGTCGTGCCGGTCGCGCTCTCCAACGCCACGGAGTACCGCCTCGCCGAGGAGGACGTGATCGCCTGGCTGCGCTCGCAGCCGCTCGACCTCGGCGAGCTCAACGCGAAGATCGCGGCGACGTTGCGCGCCGAGCGGCTCGCGCAGCTCGGCACGCTGCAGCGGCTCGCCGCGCGCGGCAAGCTCGCGGCGGCGCTGACGTGGGTCGCCGACTTCCTGCAGTCCGGCGAGCCGCTGGTGGTCTTCGCTCGCCACGTCGAGGTGCAGCAGGCGCTGATCGCGCGCTTCCCCGACGCGGCGCACCTGCTCGGGCGCGACTCGGCAGCGGCGCGCGAGGCGGCGGTGCAAGCGTTCCAGTCCGCCGACGGGCCGCAGCTGCTCGTCGGCGCGACGCGCGTCGCCGGCCAGGGGATCACGCTCACGCGCGCCTCGAACGTCGCGTTCCTCGAGCTCGAGTGGACGCCCGCGATGCACGACCAGGCCGAGGATCGCTGCCATCGCATCGGTCAGCACGACGCGGTCACCGCGTGGTACCTGCTGGCCGCCGACACGATCGACGAGACGATGGCGCCGGCGATGAACGCCGTGACGAACGCGACGAACACCGGCCAGACCCGCGGCGGCGGAGGTGCCGGCGGCGGGAAGTCTGGCGGCGGGTAGCCGTAGCCGTACGGGGGCGGCGGGTACGGTGGGTGCGGTGCGCCGGGCTGTGGCACGCCCGGCTGTGGCACGCCCGGCGGCGGGGGCGGGACGTTGCCCGTCCCCGGCGGGTACGGAGGCGGTCCGGGCGGCGGCGGATAGGGATGCTGCAGGAGGGGGCGCCTGCGCTGGTGAGGCAGAGGCTACCGGCGCGGCCGGAAGTCCCGCAAGCCGCTCCTTCC
>JAHWJE010000361.1 GCA_019348575.1 Actinomycetota bacterium
GCCCGAGGCGCGCGAGCTCGAGGAGGGCCACCTGCACCACGCCGAGGTCCACACCAACCCGGCCACCGGTGAGGTCGAGGACACCGACGTCGGCTTCCCCGGCCCCGAGCACCACATCGCCGAGCGCGAGCCGTCGATGAAGCTCGCGATGGGCGTGCTCGCGCTGCTGGCGATCGTCGGCGGCTTCGTGCAGGTCCCGAAGGTCACGCACGTCGTCGACAGCTTCCTGGAGCCGACCTTCGCGGAGTCGGCGCTCTATCACCGCGAGCTGAGCGACGGCCTGATCGGCTTCGGCCTCGTGCTCGGCGCCGTCGTGGCCCTCGCCGGGATCGCCGTCGCCTACCTGGTGTGGGTGCGCAAGCCCCAGATCGCCGTGCGCGTGCGGACGGCGCTCGCGCCGCTGCACCGGCTGTTCGTCAACAAGTGGTACTTCGACGAGCTGATCGACGCGCTCGTCACGCGCCCGGCGCTGTGGTTCGGAGCGTGGGCGCAGCAGACGTTCGAGCGCGTCTTCGTCAACGGCCTGCTCGTCGGCGGCACGACCGGCGTCGTGCGCGCCGGCTCGTCGGCGGTGCGCGCGGCGCAGACGGGCTTCCTGCGCTACTACGCGCTGCTGATCGTCGTCGGCATGGTCGCCATGGCCCTCTACTTCCTGCTCAACGCATGACGCTTCACCTGTCGATCCTGCTCTGGCTGCCGCTCGCGCTCGGCGTGCTCGCCCTCGCCGCCCCGCAACGGCTCGCCGGCCGGCTGGCGCTCGTCGGCAGCGGCCTGGCGCTGGCCTACGCGATCGGCTACCTCGTCGACTACGACTCCTCCGCGCAGGGCCTGCAGTACGTGACCGACGAGACGTGGATCGGCGAGCTGGGGATCTCCTACAAGCTCGCCATCGACGGGCTCAACCTGCTGCTCGTCGCGCTCACCGCGATCCTCTGGTTTGCCTGCACGCTGTGGGCGAACCTGCGCGAGTTCGACCGCCCGCGCCTGTTCTACTTCCACATGGCGCTTGCGGAGACCGCGGTGCTCGGCGCGCTGCTCGCGCAGGACCTCGCGCTGTTCGTCGTCTTCTTCGACCTCATGCTCGTGCCGTTCTTCTTCTTGACGGGCATGTGGGGCGGCGCCCGCCGCGTGCAGGCGACGATGAAGCTCGTCATCTACACCCTCGTCGGCTCGCTGCTCATGCTGACGGCGGCAATCGCCACCGGCGTGCTCGCCGCACAGGGCGATCCGGCGCTGTCGTTCGCGTTCTCCGACCTCGCGCAGCGCCCGCTGGCGGAGTCCTCGCAGCAGTGGCTGTTCTTGTTCTTCGCGGCGGCGTTCCTCGTGAAGATGCCGGCCTTCCCGCTGCACGGCTGGATGCCCGACGCCTACCGGATGATGCCGCTGCCGGCGCTGGCGGTCTTCTCGGGCGTGCTGAGCAAGGTCGCCGCGTACGGCTTTTTGCGCGTCTGCCTGCCGCTCTTCCCCGACGCCACCGAGCAGTTCCAGATGCTGCTGTTGCTGATCGCGCTGGCGTCGATCCTCTACGGGTCGGCGATGGCCTTCACGACGACCGAGATGCGGCTGATCCTCGGCTACTCGTCGGTCGCCCAGCTCGGCTTCATCACGCTCGGCATCTTCGCGCTCAACGAGCAGGGCGCGCAGGGCGCGCTGCTGCAGGCGTTCAACCACGGGCTCGTCGTCGCGCCCGCGTTCTTCATCGTCGCGCTGCTCGCGGCGCGCGCGGGCGGCTCGCAGGACATCCGCGACATGGGCGGCCTCGGGATGCGTGCGCCCGTGCTCGCGTCGCTGTTTCTGATCGTCGCGTTCGCGACGCTCGCGATGCCGGGCTCGGCGAACTTCGTCGGCGAGTTCTACATCCTGCTCGGCGTGTTCACGGAGAAGATCGTGATCGCGCTCGTCGCCTCGGCGGGCGTCGTGCTGGCGGCCTTCTACACGCTGCGCCTCTTCATCACGACGATGCACAACCGCACCGGCGCGCGGGTGCAGTCGCGCGAGCTGACGTTCGGCGAGGGGCTCGTGCTCGTGCCGCTGGTGGCGCTGATCATCGCGATCGCGCTGTACCCGCAGTTCGGGCTGCAGCGCAGCGAGGCGACGGTCTCGGCGGTGACCGCGCCGCTCGCGCCGGCGGAGTCCGCCGCCACCCTCGAGGAGCAGGCGCCGTGATCGCCGCCGCCGAGAAGGTCGCCGGGCCCGAGATCGACTGGGCCGGCCTGTCGCCGCTGCTCGCCGTCTTCGCCGGCGCGCTCGTCGTGCTGATGCTCGGGCTCGTCGTGTCGCGCGCCGCGCGCGAGACCGCGGTGCCGGTGCTGTCGATCGCGGCGCTCGCGATCGCGATCGGCCTGGCCGTCGGCCAGTGGGGCAGGCGGGAGGACCTGCTCGCCGGCGCGCTGCGCCTCGACGAGCTGACGCTCGAGCACCTCGGCCTTGCGCTGCGCGAAGACGCTGTCGGCGTCGGCCTTCTCGAGCCGGCCGCTGGCCAGCCGGGTGACGCCGGGCGGGTCGTAGGGCAGGCCGCCCTCGGCCTCCAGCACCTTCGCCAGCCGCGCGCTGGCGGCGCCCAGCCGCACCTCGCCGGTGACCAGCACGACGCCGACGACGACCAGCAGCAGCACGCCGATGCCGACGCCGACCAGCACCAGCTCGCCGCTGCCCAGCAGCGAGAGCGCCGTGCTCACCATGGCGCCGCTGACGAGCAGCAGAACGATGACCGTGAAGGCGGCGCCGATGCGACCGGCCACTACCGGCTCACAGGTCGAGCAGGTGCTCGAGCCCCACCGTCAGCC
>JAHWJE010000362.1 GCA_019348575.1 Actinomycetota bacterium
CGGGACAGAGCCCGCGTTGCCGGCGCGGCGGAGGAAGAGGCACGCCGCATCGTCGAGGACGCCGACCAGGAGGTCGAGCGGATCTGGCAGGAGGTCGCGCGACTGGACGACGAGCTGCGTCGGCTCGACGCCCTGCTGTCGGGTGCCGCCGAACGTCTCTCGGGCGCGCGCCGTCGCCGCGGTGACGTCAGATGACCTGGAGAACATCTCCGTCGCGATGGCGGCCAGCGGGGTCTGTCCCGACATCCGCACGGTGCTGCGCGTGGGCGACGGGCAGGTGGCCAACGAGACGCGCTCGCTGCTGGCGCTCGGCATCGTCCGCGACGTGCACAGGATCGCCGCGTCCCTGCTGGCGGCGATGATCACGGGCCGCGAGGCGCAGAGCGTCGTATGCGTCGGCGACGCCGCTCACCTGCGATTCGCCGACGGCCGGCTGGAGCGCGCCGCGCTCGACGTCGTGGCGGACTGACGCCCGCGCGCACGTGCGCCGCGCCACCGCAGGTCGGCGACGACGCGCTTGACCGTGTCGACCGGTACGGCGAAGGCGACGCCGCTGCCGCGGCCCTGCGAGATCACGCCGATGACGCGCCCTCGCGCGTCGAGCAGCGGCCCTCCCGAGTTGCCCGGGTTGATCGGCGCGTCGGTCTGCACCGCGTCTTCGATCTTCGAGCCGTCCGGCGCGTCGATCCTGCGACCGGTGCCCGACACGACGCCGACGCTCAGCGAGCGCTCGAGGCCGAACGGGTTGCCGATCGCGATCGCCGGGTCGCCCACGCGCACGGCGCCCGAGTCGGCGAGCCGCAGCGGCCTGAGGCGGGCGGCCTCTGCGCGGTCGAGCCTCACCAGCGCGAGATCCGTCGCTGAATCGCGCCCGACGATCGTCGCGCGCACGGGATCCTCGCCGCCGCCGAACTGCACCGTCGTCGTGCCGCGCCCGGCGACGACGTGCTGGTTGGTGACGACGTAGCCCCTGCGGTCCAGCACGAACCCCGAGCCCGTCGCGATCCCGTCGTCGCGGCGCGGCGGGCCGGTTCTCGGCTTCACCCCGGGCGGGCGGTGCTCGACCAGCACGACGCCCAGCCGCGCGCGGCGGTAGACGTCGCGCAGCGACGGGGCGCTCGCCGCCGCAGCCGCGTCCGGCCGCCCGCCGGCGGGCTCCCCGTCAGAACCGTCGGTCGCGAGGAAGATCGCCGACACGACGAGCGCCGACGCCACGCCGCTGACGACGGCTGCTCGCAGTGACTGCTGCCCACCCTGGCCCATCCACGACATTGAAGGCCAGCCCGCCGCGGCGTGCGCCGGGCGCACCGCGCATCGCGACCTCCCGTGGTTGGTTGCGGCGCCGGCTACCCGCTCGCGCCGCGGCACAACGTCGCCGCGCGACTCAGCCGCCGGCCTCGCGAAACGGCTTGCTCCCGTCCCAGCGCTCGAACCACACGGCGCCCTCGCGGATCGAGAGAAAGACGTCGGGCTGGAGGTCCAGCGCGGCCAGGAAGTCCGCCCGCGCCTGCGCCGGATCCTCGAACTCCGCCGCCTCGAGCGCGACGCCGCGTTCGGGATGCTCGACCGATCCGATCAGGACGAAGCGCGAGCGCCCGTCGTAGGCCAGGCCGACGTACCTCATCGTCCCCAACCCCTCCTCCTCGCCCTCGACCCAGGTCCAGCCGAAGCTCGCCGTCAGGTCGTCGGGGGTCCGGTCGAGCACGGCGACGTACTCCATGACCATCGGTATCCACTCCTCCGCGGTCTGCTGCGCGAGGCGGCCGGCCATCACGCGTCTGGCCCGAGCGCTCGGCGCAGGGCGTCGAACGGCGACTCGCGGCGCTCGAGCTCGATCAGCTGCCGGCGCACCTTGCCGCGGTACACCTCGATCGACCCGTCGCCGCGGACGTCGGCGCCGGCGCGCACGCGCGGCCTGATCCGCGACGGGCCCGACAGCTCGCCGCGCGCGGCGACCTGCGCGACCGGCGCGTACTCGCGCGTCAGCGCCTTCCGCGTCGTGCGCCGTGCGGCAGGACCGAGCGCCGTCAGCTCGCGCTCGAGCGCGTCGATCGCCTCCCCGAGCGAGCCGTGGCGTGAGCGCGTCACCTTCGGGCCGACGCGGATCGTGACGGTGTAGGCCATCGGCCGGCGATGCTAGTGGTCGCCCCCCCGGACACGCGCGGCGCCAGGGCGCGTACCTACCGCGAGGCCCACCGGATCGCCCGGCCACCGGCGGTCCCTCGCCGGTCAGCCCGCGGCGCTGCCGCCGCGCCTCAGCGCTGATCGATCGGGACGTAGTCCCGCGAGCGCTCGCCGGTGTAGATCTGGCGCGGGCGCGAGATCTTCTGCTCGGCGTCCTCGACCATCTCGCGCCACTGCGCGATCCAGCCGCTCGTGCGCCCGATCGCGAACATCACCGGGAACATCGCGACCGGCAGGCCGAGCGCCTCGTAGATGAGGCCGGAGTAGAAGTCGACGTTCGGGTAGAGCTTGCGATCGATGAAGTACTCGTCCTCGAGCGCGATCTGCTCGAGCTCGAGGGCGATGTCCAGCAGCGGGTTGCGCCCCGTGACCTCGAAGACATCCTCGGCCGCCTTCTTGATGATCCGCGCGCGGGGGTCGTAGTTCTTGTAGACGCGGTGGCCGAAGCCCATCAGGCGCTGCTGGCCCTCCTTCACGCCCTTCACGAAGTCCGGGATGTTGTCGCGGTGCTTGATGCGCCGCAGCATCCGCAGGACGGCCTCGTTGGCGCCGCCGTGCAGCGGGCCGTAGAGCGCGGCGATCCCGCCGGCGACGGC
>JAHWJE010000363.1 GCA_019348575.1 Actinomycetota bacterium
CATCCTCGCGCGGCGCCCGCCGGGGCGCGGCGGCGGGCTCGACGGGCGTGTCCTCCTGCGCCTTGCGCCGGGTGCGGCGCGGCCTGGGCTTCTCCTCGTCCGCGACGGGCTCGGCCTCGGCCTCGGCCTCGGGCTCGGCGACGGGCTCGGGCTCGGCGACGGCCTCGGGCTCGCTCGGCTGGGCCAGCGCCGCCTCGGCCGCCGTCTTGTCGACGCCGGTCGCCTCGGCCGCCGTCCCCTCGGCCTCCGGCGTCGCCTTGCGCTTGCGTCGCTTCGGCTTTCTCGGAGTCTCCTCGGAGGCGCCCTCGACGGCGGCGGTCTCCTTGGCCTGCTCCGCGTCGACCCGCTCCTTCTCGGGATCGCCGGCTCTGCCCTCGTCGGGCGTGGCTGGCCTGCGAGGGCTCATCGCACCTTCCCGCTGCCGGCGTGCCCGCGGTACAGCCGGGTCGGCGCGAACTCGCCGAGCTTGTGGCCGACCATCGACTCCGAGACGAACACGGGGACGTGCTTGCGCCCGTCGTGGACGGCGATCGTGTGACCGACCATCTCGGGGAAGATCGTCGAGGCACGCGACCACGTCTTGAGCATCTGCTTGGAGTTGGAGGCGTTGAGGGCCTCGACCCGCGCCATCAGGCGCTCCTCGACCCACGGCCCCTTCTTGCTTGAACGGCTCAACGCTTCTTCCCTCTCTTGCGACCGCGCACGATATAGCGGTCAGATGGCTTGTTCGTCTTGCGGGTGCGGTAGCCGAGTGTCGGAACGCCCCACGGGGTCACCGGGTGGCGACCCGCGGTCGTCGAGCCCTCGCCGCCGCCGTGCGGATGGTCGACCGGGTTCATCGCGGTGCCACGCGTCTGCGGCCGCACCCCCATGTGGCGCTTGCGCCCGGCCTTGCCCACCTTGACGTTCTGGTGGTCGGAGTTGCCGATCGTGCCGACCGTGCCGCGGCAGCTCTCGCGCACGAGCCGCATCTCGCCCGAGGGCAGGCGCAGCGTCGCCATGCCGGCGTCGCGGGCCATGAGCTGGACGCCGGTGCCGGCCGAGCGCGCGAGCTGGCCGCCGCGCCCGGGCTGCAGCTCGACGTTGTGCACGACGGTCCCGATCGGGATCCGGCTGAGCGGCAGGCAGTTGCCAGGCGTGATGTCGGCGTCCTCGCCCGAGGAGACCGTCATGCCGACGCGCAGGCGCTGCGGCGCAAGGATGTATGCCTTGTCGCCGTCGACGTAGTGCAGCAGCGCGATGTAGGCCGACCGGTTGGGGTCGTACTCGATCGCGGCGACCTTCGCCGGGACGCCGTCCTTCGTGCGCTTGAAGTCGATCTTGCGGTACAGGCGCTTGGCGCCGCCGCCGCGGTGGCGCGCGGTCTTGCGCCCGCGCGCGTTACGGCCGCCGGACTTCGTCAGACCCTCGACGAGCGTCTTCTCGGGCCGGTCCTTGGTGATCTCGGCGAAATCCGGATACGTCGAGAAGCGACGGCCGGGGCTGGTGGGCTTGGGCTTGCGAATGGCCATGGATCGGGTCTAGCCCTCGTCGAGGGACTCGAGGCCCTGGAAGATCGGGATGGAGTCGCCGGGAGCGACCTGGACGACCGCCTTCTTCCAGGACCGCGTGCGGCCGTGGATCGCGCCGCGGCGCTTGGGCTTGGACTTGACGCTCATCGTGTGCACGGAGATGACCGAGACGTCGAAGAGCGCCTCGACCGACTGGCGGATCTGCGTCTTGTGCGCGTCGGGGTGGACGCGGAAGACGTACTTGTTGGCCGTCGCGAGGACATACGACTTCTCCGAGACGACCGGGCGGATGACGACCTGGCTGGGATCCATCACGAAGCCTCGCCGCGCTCGCCCTTGGCGCGCGCCGTCAGCGCGTCGAGCGCGCCCCGCGAGCAGACGACCGAGCCCGCGCCGATCAGGTCGGCGACCCCGACCATCGAGGCCGACAGGACCGAGACGCGCGCGATGTTGCGAAACGACAGCGCCGCCTGCTCCTGGTCGTCGGCGAGGACGACGAGGACCGGCGCGCCCAGGTTGGCGTCCTCGAGCAGCGCCGCCGCCTTCTTCGTCGACGGCGTGTCGAAGGCGCCGGTGTCGAAGACCGCGATCGACCCGCGGGCGGCGTGCACGGACAGCGCGCTGCGCAGTGCCGCGCGGCGCTCCTTGCGGTTGACCTTGAAGGTGTAGTGGCGCGGGGAGGGGCCGAAGATCGTGCCGCCGCCGGTCCAGATCGGCGAGCGCGACGAGCCGGCGCGGGCACGGCCGGTGCCCTTCTGGCGCCAGGGCTTGGCGCCGCCGCCGCGGACGTTGCCGCGGGTCTTGGTCGCGTGCGTGCCCTGCCGCCGCGCGGCGAGCTCGGCGCGGACGGACTCGTGCACGAGCGGCTCGTTGAACGACGCGCCGAAGGCGGCCTCGTCGAGCTCGGCCTTCTTGGAGCCGCCGAGGATCTTCGCGTCAGCCATCGGTGCGCACCTCGACGAAGCCGTTGCGCGGGCCCGGCACCGAGCCGCGGAGCAGCAGCAGGTTCTCGTCCGCGCGCACGTCGACGACCTCGAGGCCGCGCTGGGTGACGCGCTTGTTGCCCATCTGGCCCGGGCCGCGGATGCCCTTGAAGGTGCGCGACGGCGTCGCGGAGGCGCCCACCGAGCCGGGGGCGCGGACGTTGTGCGAGCCGTGGGTGACCGGGCCGCGATTGAAGTTGTGGCGCTTGACCGTGCCCTGGAAGCCCTTGCCCTTGGAGACGGCGGACACCTTCACCGTCTGGCCCTTCTCGAAGGCGG
>JAHWJE010000364.1 GCA_019348575.1 Actinomycetota bacterium
GATCTCATTCGGGCTGAGGATGGGTACGGACCCCGCTCTGCTCTGCACACGGGCGGGCCGGAATGCCCGCCACTGGGAGCGGGTTCCTGACGTGACTCAACAGGAGGTCCGATGTTCCGACGATCCACATCCACCGACTCCGCCGTCGCCCCGCCGGAGGTCGACATCGCCACGGTCACCGAGGCGACCTTCCTCCAGGACACCGCCGGTGAGGTGGCGCTGATCGACTTCTGGGCCCCGTGGTGCGCTCCGTGCCGGGCCTTCGCTCCCATCTTCCACGACGTCGCCGCCCAGCGCAGCCGCACCGGCTTTCGCTTCGGCTCCTGCAACGTCGACGACAACCCGGAGACAGCGGCGCTGCTCGGCATCCGGACCATCCCGACGGTGGTGGCGTTCGACGCAGCCGGCAACGAGCTGGCGCGCATCGTGGGTGTCCCCTCGCGGCACGATCTCGACGCACTCGTCGAGAAGACGGAGGCGGCACGGTGACGGTGCGGGCCACGTGGAACGGCACGGTGCTCGCCGAGAGCGATGACACCGTCGTCGTCGACGGCAACCACTACTTCCCAGTCTGATCTCGCCTACGACTGCCGCACCGACTCGAGGTCAGGTGGAGCCACGCGGTCGCGCTTGAGCTCAGCGAAGCTGTCGTGGCGTGCCAGCCAGGAGACGTGCCGCCACAGCTCCTCGGCGTCGTGGTCACTCGGGACCTCGGTGATGACCGGGCCGAAAATGGCGGGCCCGGCCCCGCCGTCGAGCACGATGGTGGGGACGCCGAAGCTGCGAGTCTGCTCGCACAGCTCGCGGTGCTCGTCGGCGACCCGCTCAGCGGTCGACGGGTCGTCCCACGCCTCGTCGCACAGCGCCGGATCGAGGCCGACATCGGTGAGCGCCGCCTTCACGGTCGCCGGGTCCTCCAGTGCTTCGCCCTGCTCGTGGACCCGCTCACCAACCGCCTTGTAGAAGGCACCGACCGCCTTCCGGCCAGCCGCATCCCGGACGGCGACGGCGGTTCGCAAGGCCCGTTCGGAACGTGCATGGGCCCGAGCCAGCTCCTCCGGTTCCTTGCCGGCGTTCTGCAACTCGAGCGAGAAGAGTCCCCAATCAAGATCGATGACGCCGAGCTCCTCCAGGCGCCGAGCCCACCTCGACGTCTGGTACGACCACGGGCAGATGGGGTCGAAGTAGAAGCACACGTGATCAGCCATGCCGTTTCCTTCCGGTTGAAAGCTCACCAGAGAGGAACCCATCGTTTCCACCGGAGCTTCCCGACCTGGCGGGGAAGATCAAGGCCGAGGTGGGCGTCAACGCCGCCTCCGGCAACATGCCCGGCCTGGAGCTCGACCTCGCCCTTCTCGCCGGCCTCATCGCCCTGGTGTTGCTCGGCCCCGCCAGGCAGCAGTCGACCGCGTGATCGGGCTGGAGCACGACGAGCTGGCGACCGTCAGCTGACACCGCCCGCCGTCGCCGCGCAGCCGGGGCACCGGCGACGGCGTGATCTGCCCCTAACCTCAGGTCCTCTGGAAGCCGCACCCGACACCGACACAGACCGAGCGGTCCTGCTCCGTGACGAGCCCCTGTCTCGTCACTCGACCTTCCATGCCGGCGGACGGTCCGATCTCCTGGTGGTTGAGTCCGGAGCGGCGCTGGAGCGCTTGGCGGTGCATGGCGAGCTTCCCGACGACGTCAGTCTCGTCCTCGGTGGAGGGAGCAACGTCCTCGTCTCCGACGGCGGTGTACCCGGAACGGTCCTGAAGCTGCGGTCCCGCCGAGCCAGCCTGGGAACGGGGCTCCGTCGTGCCGACGACGGGAACGTGTGGCTGGACGGGGCCTGGGACTGGCCCGCCGTTGCGTTGGGTGCCACGGACGCGGGCTGGCAGGGGCTCGAATCGATGGTCGGGATCCCCGGCACGGTCGGCGGGGCCGTGGTCCAGAGCATCGGCGCCTACGGGTACGAGCTCCGTGAGCTCGTGGTCGCCGCCCGGGCCGTGGATCTCTCGACCGGCTCCGTGCTCGACCTGGCGCCAACCGACATCGGCTTCCGTTACCGGAACACCGACCTCAAGACACAGGCACCACCTCGGCTGGTGGTCACCCAGGTCGGGCTTCGCCTCGCTCGAGGGGCGCAGCACACGCCCCGCTACGACCAGGTGGCCGTGAAGCTGGGCGCCGGCGGGTCGGCGCGTACGACGACGTACCCGCCGCCAGAGGTGGCGCGCGCCGTCCTCGAGCTGCGTGCATCGAAGTCGATGATCTACCGCGCCGACGACTCCCAGACCTGGGGTGCGGGGTCGTTCTTCAAGAACCCCGAGATCGGTCCTGCGCAGTTCGCCGTGCTGGTGGAACAGTTGGCTGTCGGCCCGGCCGAGGTGCCGCACTGGCTCATCGCCCCGGATGTCGTCCGTCTGTCGGCGGGTTGGCTCGTCGAGCGAGCGGGCTATCGCCGCGGTCACCGCAGCGGCAACGTCGCGCTCTGCGACAAGCACGCCTTGGGCATCGTCAACGCCACCGGGAAGGCCTCCGCGGCGGAGATCGCCGGTCTCGCCGGCGAGGTCCGCGGCGCCGTGTGGGAGGCCGCCGGCGTCGTCCTCGATCCCGAACCGGTACTGGTCGGCCTCGAGTTGCCTGACCCGCGGACGTAGACCCGCTGCCGACTCGGGCGCTGACCGCTAGGCCAAGCCCGTGAGCTTCTCCTCCGCGTTCCGAGCCAGGTCCTCGCTGAACGCCGAGTCCAGTCCCCCACCGCCGCCGCCGAAGGCGGTC
>JAHWJE010000365.1 GCA_019348575.1 Actinomycetota bacterium
CGCTCCCCCAAGTGGGACCTGTCGTTCCTCATCCTCAGCGCGGCGCTGGTGCCGATCCCACTGATCATGTTCCACGGGCTCGGGATCTCGCAGACGGCGGTCAACCTCGTCGTCGCCGGGCTGATCGGCGGACCGCACCTGTACTCGACGTTCACGTACACGTTCATGGAGCCCAGCTACCGGCGGCGCCACAGCCGCTTTCTCGCGGGGTCGCTGGCGCTGCCGGTCTTCGTGACCGCGCTGTCGTTCGTGAACCTCCAGCTGCTGCTGACCGTCTTCTTCCTCTGGGCGTCGATCCACGTGCTGCACCAGATCACCTACATCAACGACTGCTACTCGGCGAAGGGCCCGGTCGCGCGACCCGCGCGCGAGAAGCTCGTCGACTACGGCGTCGTGTTCCTGTGCCTGTATCCGATGGCGACGCCGCAGATCCTCGAGCGCTCGTTTCAGCTCGGCGGCACGCCCCTGTACGTGCCCGAGTGGGCGACCCGCGGACTCGTCGCGGACCTGCAGATCTACGGCGTGGCGGCGCTGTTCGCGGCGTTCTTCGCGCTGTGGCTCGCCAAGACGGTGCGCGACTGGCGTGCCGGCCGGCTGCTGCTGCCGAGCGTGCTGCTGATCGGCCTGACGATCGCGATCGGCTTCACGTTGCCGCTGTTTCCCAACAGCGACGTCGCCTTCCAGGGCTTCAACGTCTGGCACTCCCTTCAGTATCTGGCCCTCGTGTGGTTTCTGATGGCTATGCGCAAGGAGCGCGGGGAGATCGACAGCCCGCTCGTCGCGAAGGCGAACGGGCCCGGCCGCGTGTGGCGCTTCTACGGCCTCGCGGTCGCGCTGACCGCTGCGGCAGCCGCCCTCGTCGTCGTGATCCACGGGGTCTTCGGGGTACCTCTGCAGCAGGCCTACTACATCGTCATCCTGTCCACGTTGCTTCAGCACTACTACCTCGATCATCTGCAGTTCACGAAGCTCGGCGACATGCTGGGCAGCGGCGACCGATTGCTCGCCGGCCGGACGTGAGCGAGCAGCCGCCAGAGCTGTTCGACCAGGCCGCCTACGCGGACGAGCCGGAGGTGCTCGACGGCGTCGCGGTGCTCGAGGACCGACCGCTCGCGCCGGCGCGCGCCTACGCCGCCCTGTCGCCGGTCGTCGTGCAGACCGTCGCCGTCGTCGGGGCGAGCATGGTCGCGGGCGCGGCGACGCTCGCGGTCGTCCACCGGCGCCGGGCGCGCCGCCTCGCCCGTCGCAGGCGGCGGATGCTCGCGCCGGTGCTCGCCAGCCGCTCGTTCTTGATCGACGTGCACGTGCTCGGCGAGCGCGAGCGCGAGCGCGGCAGGTAGCCCGAGCGCGCAGCTTGCGGATCGCGCGGTGGCGCGCGTCCTGGGCGGCGCGTAGGTTCTGCCGATGGTCGAGCTGCGTGTCGAGGTCACCCCCCGCTGGCCGTTCCGGCTCCCCGCCTACGCCGGCGGCGACGGCGTGATGCGCAGGCGCGGGGCCGTTCTCGAGCGCCTGCTGCATCTCGACGGGCGCCGGGCGGTCGTACGCGTGGCCCAGACGGGCGCGCGCAGCGTGCTGTTCGGCGCCTGCGCGCAGGACCGGGCGGGCGCCGAGGCCGCGATCTCCCGCATGCGCTTCGCGCTCGGCATCGACGACGACCTGCGCCCGTTCTGGGATCTCTACCGCGACGACGCGCTCGTCGGGCCGTCGCTGCGACGCCGGCCGTGGCTGCGCGTGATGCGCCGCCCCGTGGCCTTCGAAGCGCTCGCGTGGGCGATCTGCGAGCAGCTCATCCAGATCTCGCAGGCGCTCAGGGTCGAGGCGCGGATCGTGCGCGCGCTGGGCCCGCGCTGCCTCGAGACGGGTCTGCGCGACGTGCCCAGCGCGGCCGCGCTGGCGGCGTGCTCGCCGGCGCGGCTGGAGAGCTTCGAGCTCGGCGGCCGGCGCGCGATCGCGCTCGTCCGCGCTGCGCGAGAGGTCGCGCGCGGCCGGATCGACCTCGACGGGCCCGACCACGAGCGCGCCTGGACGCGCCTGCTGGCGATCCCGAACGTCGGTCGCTGGACGGTCGAGATGCTCGCGCTGCGCGGCCAGGGGCGCTACGACGTCGTCCCCGCCGGCGACCTGGGCTTCCTCAAGCTGCTCGGCGGCGCGCGCTCCGGCGGCAACCCGTCGGCGCGCGCCGACGAGGCCGACGTGCGCGCGCTGTTCGCCCGCTTCGGGGAGTGGCGCGGGCTGGCCGCCGCGCACGCGCTGCGCGCGCCGGCGGCTGCGCTGCAGGTGGCGTGAGGGCGGAGAGCCTCACGAGCTGCGCCGTCAGCGCTCGCCGGCGATCTGCACGGTTTCCGCGCCGCGCCATGCAGCGAGCCGCTCGAGCGCCCGCGAGAGCGCCCGCTCGAGCGCGGGCGTGCGGCGCACGTCGGGCTCACGGTGCAGCGCGAGCACGCGCAGCACGCGGGCATTGCGGTCAAGCGCCAGGTCGGCGCGCGCGACGAGCCGCTCGCGGTGCAGGATCGGCAGCACGTAGTAGCCCCAGCGCCGCTGCGCCGCGGGGACGTAGATCTCGAGGCGATGCTCGAAGCCGAACAGCTCGGCGGTGCGTGCGCGGTCGCAGAGCAGGTTGTCGAACGGCGACAGCGCGACGGTGCGCGCGCCGGGCGCCAGCTCGGGCAGGCGGTCGAGGTCCTGCGGCGCGGCGAACCACTCGCCGCGCAGTCCGTCGACGGCGACGATCTCCAGCCGCCCGGCCGCGACGAGCCCGGCGA
>JAHWJE010000366.1 GCA_019348575.1 Actinomycetota bacterium
CGTCCCCGACGACCGCATGAAGGACATCCTCGCGTGGATCGAGAATCGCGTCGCGCAATACGAACGCGGTGGCCGCATGCGGCGCGACAAGTGGAACTATTACGACGAGCAAGCCGAGGCGTATCTGCACTACGTGCTCGCCATCTCCGGCAAAGGCCGCAAGGCGCGCATCGCGAAGCTGATCTCCGAGATCCCCGCGACTGCGAAGGGCGAGCAAGCCGAAGACCTCTACATGCTGAAGGCCGCGCTGTATCTCTCGGGCGATCGCCGCTACGAGCGCGACCTCAAGGCCGTCTTCGTCGAGTCGAGCGTTCCGCGCCAGACGATCGAGGCCGTCATCGTGCAGGCCGCCGACGCGCTCTCCGGCGCGCGGCCGGGCGCCCGGGGGGAGTCGCTGGAGTCCTATGTCAAGCGCCTGCGCGCGCTCGAGCAGATCGCCGCGCGCCACCAGGGCGTCGAGAAGGCCTACGCGATGCAGGCCGGCCGCGAGGTCCGCGTCATCGTCGCTCCGACGAGCGTCGACGACGACGCCGCGATGCTGCTCTCGCGCGAGATCGCCCGCGCGATCGAGCGCGAGCTCGAGTACCCGGGGCAGATCAAGGTCACGGTCATCCGCGAGTCGCGGTCGGTCGAGTTCGCGAAGTAGCCACGAAGATCGGATCCGGCGGCGGCGGGCGGGGCTACCCTTCAGCGAGCCCATGAAGCGCTACCACGTCACGACGTTCGGCTGCCAGATGAACGAGCACGACTCCGAGCGGATGAAGGGCATGCTCGAGTCGCTGGGCTACGGCGAAGCGGCCGCCGCCGAGGATGCGGACGTCATCCTCTTCAACACCTGCTCGATCCGCGAGAAGGCCGACAGCCGCTTCATCGCGCACCTGCAGCAGGCCAAGGGCCTCAAGCAGCGCGACCGCGAGCGGATCATCGGCGTCGGCGGCTGCTGGGCGCAGTCCGTCAAGGACGAGGTCTTCGCGCGCTTTCCGTTCGTCGACGTCGCGTTCGGCCCGGGTCAGGTCCACAAGCTCGCCGAGTTCCTCACGTCGGACTCGCTGACCGCGCAGGGCTTCTTCGAGTTCGAGGGCTTCACCGGGCATCTGCCGGGCAAGCGCGCCCGTGAGTTCCAGGCGTGGGTGCAGATCTCGGCCGGCTGCAACATGGCGTGCTCGTACTGCATCGTGCCGTCCACGCGCGGGCGCGAGCTCTCCCGGCCGCTCGAGGAGCTCGTCGACGAGGTGCGCGCGCTCGCGGCAGACGGTGTGCGCGAGGTCACGCTGCTGGGCCAGAACGTCAACTCCTACGGCCGCAGCCTGAGGGCCGCCGGCGGCCGGTCTCGCTCCTTCGCCGAGCTGCTCTACGCGATCGACGCGATCGACGGCATCGACCGCATCCGCTACACGAGCCCCCACCCGTCCGACATGAAGGAGGACGTCGTGCTCGCGCACGCGCAGCTGGCATCGCTGTGCGAGCACATCCACCTTCCACTGCAGGCCGGCTCGTCGCGGATCCTCAAGGCGATGCGCCGCACGTACTCGCGCGAGCGCTACCTCGACCGCGTCGCGCTGATCCGCGAGCACGTGCCCGATGCGGCGATCACGACCGACATCATCGTCGGCTTCCCGGGCGAGACGGAGGAGGACTTCGCGCAGACGCTCGAGGTCTGCGAGCAGGTCGGATACGACGGCGCGTTCACGTTCGTCTTCTCGCCCCGGCGCGGGACCGAGGCGGCCGGCATCAGCGAGGGCCTCGTCGCGCACGAGGAGAAGGTCGAGCGGATGCAGCGCCTCGTCGAGGTCGTGCAGCGGCGCGCGACCGAGCGCGCGCAGCGCTTCGTCGGGCGCGAGCTCGAGGTGCTCGTCGAGGGCTCGTCGCGCACGGACGCAGCGCGCCTGCGCGGGCGCTCGCGCCACAACAAGACCGTGAACTTCAGCGGGCTGGCCGCGCCCGGCGACATCGTGCCCGTGCAGATCACCGGCGCGACGAGCCAGACGCTGACCGGCGAGCTGTCGCTGCTGGCGACGGCGTCACGCGTGGCCTGAGCCGCGCACCGTCTTCCACGAGTCACGCGTGATCTTCAGGATCACGAGCGTGATCGCGAGGCCGATCAGCGGGTCGGCGACCTCGGCGCCGGCCGCGATCGCGAGCGCGCTCGCGACGACAGCGAGGCTGACGTAGGCGTCGGCGCGCGCGTGCGCGCCGTCGGCCACCAGCGCCGGGCTCGGGCCGTGCGGGTTCTCGTTGACGTTGAGCTGGATCGCAGTGCTGACCCCCGCCCGCCCCGCCTGAGGCGCGCCGTACGGCGCCTTGCCCTTCAGGTCGTCCCGGACCGGCAGCGCGTCCAGGCCCCCGCTCACCGCTGGTCCCGAACCCGGACCAGGACGGCCTCGACGTGGGCGACGAGGTCCTCCGACCCGCCGAGCGCCGTGACGTCGGGCGCGACGTCGGCGACGACGATCGGCTCGACGACCCACCCCCCGGCCGGCACCTCCTGCTCCCCGCCGGGGACGACGCGGCCGACGGCCGCCGCGGCCGCGAGGTAGCGGTGCAGCCGGGCGTGCGCATCGGCGTCGATCACGTGCCCCCTCTGCACCGCCATCTCCCGGGGGTGGCCGACGCGCAGCTGCCGCGTCGCGCCGGCGAGGCGGTGCAGCACCTCATCGTGGACGGCGTCGAGCACGACGAGCCGGCTGGCGGCCGAGCACTTCTGCCCGGCGAACCCGAAGGCGGACCCGATCGCCGCGGGGATGGCCTGGTCGAGGTCGG
>JAHWJE010000367.1 GCA_019348575.1 Actinomycetota bacterium
TCGCTCTCCAGCGGCGCCTCACCCTCTCGGGCGCCGGCCAGGTCGCGTTCGGCCAGCCGGTCGATGAATCCGCGCAGGTCACGCCCGTGCTCGGCCTCGAACTCGCGCGCCAGCCGCATCAGCTTGCGGACGTTGGCCATGCGCCGGTCGCCGTCGGGCATCGACAGGATGCTGAGGTCGTAGCCCGAGGCCGTCACCGCCCGGTCGATCAGCGTCTCCAGCGACAGCCGCGCCGCCGCCCGGCGCTCGCGCGCCGTTCGCGGCGGGCCGGCGCGGCCCCCGAAGGGGCGACCCTTCGGATCGAGCGCGTACAGCGAGGTGGACCCCGTGAGGTAGATCCTGCGGCCGTCGCTGATCGCCGGGTGAAAGGCGCCGCGCCCCGTCTTCCAGACGGTCCTGCCGGTGCGCGCGCCGAGCGCCCACGTCACGTGCTTGTCGAGGTCCGACACGAACACGATGTCGCCGATGATCGTGGCCGTGCCGGAGATCTTCTGGCCGAGCGAGCGGACCCAGCGCGGCCGTCCGGTACGCGCGTTGAGCGCGTAGAAGCGCCCGTCGTAGGAGCCGATGTACACGGTCGGGCGCCCCCCGCGGACCTCGCCGACGGCCGGCGAGGCGTAGACGTAGCCGCCCGTGCGGTGGCGCCAGGCGAGCTTGCCGTCGGCGGCCGACAACGAGTAGACGTCGCCGTTGGTGCTGCCGATGTACACGCGCCCGTAGGCGACCGCGGCGGAGGAGTAGAAGTTTCCGTCGCCGATCCCGAGCGGCCCGCTGCCCGGCGAGGTCTCCCAGACCCGCGAGCCGTCGGAGCGGCGGATCGCGTAGACGCTGCCGCCGTACGCGCCGAAGTACAGCTTGCCGCCGTCGAGCGCGAGCGCGCCCTTGACGGCGCCCGCCGCGCGCGCCTTCCAGCGGACCTTGCCGTCGCTCGTCCGCAGTGAGTACACCGTGCCGTCCTCGGTGCCGAGGAACAGCCGCCCGCGGTCGACCAGCGGCGAGGACTCTGCACGGCTGGGCAGCTTGCGCGACCAGCGCGTGCGGCCAGAGCGGGTGGAGACCGCGACCACGCGGCCGGCCTCGATGTTGCGGGAGCGCTTGAGCAGCACCGAGTAGACCGTCCCGCGATGGCACGCCGGCGACGACGCGGCGAGCGCGCCGAGCTTGCGCTTCCAGCTCACGCGCCCGGTCGTGCGCGAGATGGCATAGAGGGCGCCGTTGCCCTTGAGCAGGTACAGCCGCCGCCCGCACAGCACCGGCGAGAACTCGAGCAGGACGTTGCCGCGCTCCGCCCAGGCCTGGCGGTAGGGCGGCCGCGGCGTCGTTCGCAGCGGCAGATGGTGGGTGCGCGCCTTCGAGTAGCCGAAGATGGGCCACTCGAAGCCGTCGTCGGCCGGGTGGGCGTTGGCAGAGCGGCGCGGGGCGGTCGCGGAGGGCCGATCCTCGTTCGTGTCGACGAACCCGACGTCGGGATCGAACACGTCGCCGGAGTCGCGAAACGCCGCGAGGGCGACTCCGACACCGAGTACGAGAAGCACGGCCCCGATCGCGAGCCACGCAAGCGGACGCTCGCCGCGGGGCGAAGGGGTCACGCCCGGCAATGCTAGACGCCGGGCGCGTCGTGGCCGCCGGTCGCCGCCGGACCGCGCAGGGCGGGCGGCCCGCGACTCGCGCGCGCCGCGATCCGCCGTGATCGCGAGACTGTCCGTGCGATGGACGACCTGCGCGAACGCCTGCGAGCGCTGCCCTGCGGGCGGCGGCTGCTCGATGCGGCGGCCGGGATGCACGGCGTGCACCTCGTCGGCGGCGCCGTGCGTGACCTGCTGCTGGGGCGCGAGCCGCGCGAGCTCGACGTCGTCGTCGAGGGCGACGTCGGCGCGCTCGCAGCGCGACTCGGCGGCGATGCAGAGCGCCTCGTGCACGAGCGCTTCGGCACCGCAACCGTGCGGTCGGGCGGCTGCCGCTGGGACCTGGCCGCCTCGCGGGGCGAGCGATACGCGCATCCCGGCGCGCTGCCCGACGTGTTCGCGGCGGGGATCGACGAGGACCTGCGGCGCCGCGATGTCACGGTCAACGCAATCGCGCTCGATCTGTCGACCGGCGAGCTGCGCGCCGCCGCGCACGCCGAGCAGGACGTGCGCGACCGGCGCCTGCGCGTCCTGCACGACGCGAGCTTCGCGGAAGACCCGACCCGCCTGTGGCGCATCGCGCGCTACGCCGCGCGACTCGGCTTCGAGCTCGAGGAGTTCGGCGGCGACACGCTGCGAGTCTCCGCCTACCCGGCGCTGCTGCGCCGGGAGGAGTGCGACGGCGCGGTGCGTGCCCTGGCCGAGGATCTCGAGGGGCTCGATCGTGGCTCGCGCGTCGAGGAGGCGATCCGCCGGATCGCGGCCACGATGGCGTGCCATGCGGCGGTGAAGGCGAACTACCCGCTGACGCCGGAAAAGATGGCGCACATCCTCGACGAGCTGCGGCTGAAGCCGCCGCAGACGTGGCAGGAGCTGAAGGACATGATCTGGGTCCTGCAGCAGAACGGGATGGACTTCTACTACCCGCCGGTCGGTCAGGGGCGCCAGGGCGTCGCCGAGTCCAGCGCACCCGGGTTCACGCCGTTCCTGTTCCAGCACGGCGGCGACTACTACACGGCCGACGGCCGCGGGTCGGCGCTGGACAGCCCGGCGGCGCTGGCCGCGTTCGACGAGTGGACCGGCCTGTACACGAACTACAAGATCGCGCTCTCGGCCGACTTCTTCAACCGTATG
>JAHWJE010000368.1 GCA_019348575.1 Actinomycetota bacterium
CAGTTCGGCGGAGTCGTCTTCTACCTCTCGCTGTTCTTCTCCCCGCCGGAAGCCGGCTGGACGTCCTACGCGCCGTTGTCCCTGGAGGCGTACTCCGAGACCGGCGGCATGGACGCGTGGATCTTCCTGATCCACCTGACCGGCATCTCGTCGCTGATCGGCGCCGTCAACTTCTACGCGACGATCGCGAACATGCGCGCGCCCGGGATGGGCTGGGGGCGGCTGCCGCTGTTCGTCTGGTCGCTGCTCGTCTTCGCGATCCTGCTGATCCTCGCGCTGCCCGTGATCGCCGGCGCCGTGACGCTGCTGCTGACCGATCGCCACTTCGGCACGGGGTACTTCGACCAGGGCCAGGGCGGCGATCCACTGCTCTGGCAGCACCTGTTCTGGTTCTTCGGCCACCCCGAGGTCTACATCATGATCCTGCCGGGCTTCGGGATCATCTCCGAGGTCCTGCCGGTCTTCGCGCGCAAGCCGATCTTCGGCTACAAGGCGATCGCCGCCGCGACGGTCGTCATCGCCTTCCTCGCGCTGCTCGTCTGGGCGCACCACATGTTCACGACGCCGACCGCGACGATCGTGCTCGTCTTCTTCATGATCAGCTCCTTCTTGATCGCGATCCCGACGGGCGTGAAGATCTTCAACTGGGTCGCGACGCTGTGGCGCGGCACCGTCGAGTTCAAGACGCCGCTGATCTTCAGCGTCGGCTTCATCTCGGTCTTCCTGATCGGCGGCATCACGGGCGTGTTCCTTGCCGTCTTCCCGGTCGACTGGCAGCTGCACGACACGTACTTCGTCGTCGCCCACCTGCACTACGTGCTCGTCGGCGGTTCGGTCTTCGCGATCTTCGCCGGGATCTACTACTGGTTTCCGAAGATCACGGGGCGGATGCTGAGCGAGTCGCTCGGCAAGTGGTCGTTCGCCTTCATGTACATCGGGATCAACGTCACGTTCCTGATCCAGCACTCGATCGGCCTCGACGGCATGCCGCGGCGCGTCTACGAATACCCCGACGTCGGCAACCTGGCGCTGTACAACCTGATCTCGACGATCGGCTCGTTCATGCTGGGGTTCGGCGTCGTGCTGACCGCCTGGAACGTCGTGCGGTCGGTCAAGAAGGGCGTCAAGGCCGGGCCGGACCCGTGGAAGGGCAACACGCTGGAGTGGTTCGTCGAGTCGCCCCCGCCCGCCAACAACTTCGACGTGATCCCGCGCGTGCGGTCCGTCGAGCCGATGAAGGACATCCGGCGGCAGGTCGCGCGGCAGTCCGAGCCGGCCGCCGACCTCAGTCCCACGCCGGTCGGAACCGACTAGATGACCGCCTCGCAGGCAGTTGCCGCGCCCGTACCGACCGGCTGGCGTCAGGTCGTCGCCGACTACGTCGCGCTGACGAAGCCGAAGGTGCAGTCGCTGCTGCTGCTCACGACGGTCTGCACGATGCAGATCGCCGGCGACCCGTCGCTCGGCCTGATCGCGCTGACGGTCGCCGGCGGCTACCTCTCGGCGGGCGGCGCCGGCGCCGTCAACCACTGGTACGACCGCGACATCGACAAGCTGATGGCACGGACAGCCGACCGGCCCGTGCCGGCCGGGCGGGTGTCGCCACGGGCGGCGCTGGTCTACGGCTGCGTGCTCGCGCTGCTGTCGTTCGTCCTGCTGAGCGCGACCGTCAACGTGCTCGCGGCGTCGCTGGCGTTGTCCGGGTTCCTCGGCTACGTCTTCGTCTACACGATCTGGCTCAAGCGCCGCACGCCGCAGAACATCGTCATCGGCGGCGCGGCGGGCGCCGTGCCCCCGCTCGTCGGCTGGGCCGCGGTCACGGGCGGACTGGGCGGAATGCCGCTGTATCTCTTCGCGATCGTCTTCTTCTGGACCCCGCCGCACTTCTGGGCGCTCTCGCTGCTGATGAAGAAGGAGTACGAGCGCGTCGGCGTGCCGATGCTGCCCGTCGTACGCGGCGAGCACGAGACGCGCAAGCAGATCCTGCTCTACAGCGTGCTGCTGTGGGCCGTCACGCAGTTGCCCTTCTGCGCGGGCGGCCTGGGCACGACGTACCTCGTCTCCTCGCTCGTCCTGGGCGGCATGTTCATCGCCGGCGCGGTCGCCCTGTACCGTCGCGCCGACCGCCGCAGCGCGCTGCGCCTGTACCTCTTCTCGCTCGCCTACCTCGCGCTGCTGTTCGGCGCGATGGTGCTCGACGTCAAGCTCTAGACTTCCGCCCCGAATGGACCAGAAGCTCGCCCGCAAGAACCTCCGCTCCGGACTCCTCGCGACGGCCGTCTGCTTCTTCATGTTCGGCATGACGTTCGTCGCGGCCGCGATCTACGTCTCCTAGTGGCCACCAACACCGCGATGAGCGCGCTCGAGCCCGAACCGCCACCGGCCGGAGAGGAGATCCACCTCCCGGGTCCGAGCCTGCAGCCCGTGCTCTTGGCCCTGGGCATCACGCTGGCGCTCGTCGGCGTCACGCTCGGGCGCTTCTTCCTCGTCTCGGGCCTGATCCTGTCGGTCTGGGTGATCATCCGCTGGGTCGGCGACACGCGACGCGAGATGCGCGCGCTGCCTGAAGACCTCGGCGAGCACTAGTGGGCCGCCCACAAACGTTGCACCCGAAATCCCGGGCGCCGATCACCGCCAGGCGGCGTCCTCGGATCTCGATGTGGCAGGGCCACACCTTCGATCCTGCGTCCTTGCCTGGCGGCGCCGGCATCCCGGGGTTTCGAGCACAACGTTCCTGGGCGACCC
>JAHWJE010000369.1 GCA_019348575.1 Actinomycetota bacterium
GACGACGAGCCGCAGGTTGGCCTCGACCATGTGCTGCTTGGCGTCCATGTCGCCGCGCTCGATGCGCTTGGCGAGCGAGATCTCCATCTCGGCGCTCAGCAGCGGCACGCGGCCGATCGAGCGCAGGTACAAGCGCAGCGAGTCAAGCGACGGCTCGACGGTCAGGTCGACCTCCGGCTTCTTCGGCCCGTCGGAGAGCCCGCCGTTGGCCCGCGCCTTGCGCGCCTCGGCCGCCGCCTCGACGCGCGCGCCCTCCGATGACGCGTTGCGACCGTCGGCGCCGACCACGTCGATGCCCTGTTCGGAGAGGTAGCCGTGGAGCTCCTGAACCTGCTCCTTGGTGACCTCGACTTCTTCCAGCGCCGTCGAGATCTCGTCGAACGTCAGAAAGCCGCGCTCCTGACCGTCGGTGATCAGCGTCCGCAGTTCGTCGGACTCGTAGATCGGGGCCTCGTCGGCCAGCAGAACTTCGTTTTCGATGCTTCGGCCCCCCTGGGATGAAGGTGTCCTCATGTGCCTATGACGACATGCCTGCTGAATTATTTCCCGTCAAACGTCTCCGTTTTGTGAGTCATAGCACAAGATCTGGCGTCCGCAAGAGCCGATCGGCCAGTCCTTGCCGATACGCTGAGCGGATGCCCGAGGGCCTGAGCGCACCCGCCACCGACGTCCAGGCTCAGGCGCCGAACCTGCGCGTGAGCCTGTCGCGCGTCGGCGTGGCCGAGGTCGAGAAGATCGTCCGCATCCGCCAGAACGACGAGGAACAGCTCTTCTCGGCGCGCCTGGAGTGCTTCGTCGACCTCGGGCCCCTGCAGAAGGGCGCGCACATGTCGCGCTTCGAGGAGGTCGTCAACGAGGTCATCGGCGAGGTCGTGCTCGGCGAGGCGGGCTTCAAGGCCGAGGCGATCGCGATGCGGATCGCCGAGCTCGTGCGCGAGCGCCAGGGCGCAAAGCGCGCCCAGGTGACGATTGCCGCCCGCTATCCCGAGCACAAGCCGGCGCCCGTCTCGGGAATCCTGACGCAGGAGATCTACACGCTGTACGGGATGGCGGTGGCCTCCGCCGCCGGCACCCGCCGGCTCGTCGGCGTCGCCGCGCAGGGCATGACCGCCTGCCCGTGCGCGCAGCAGCTCGTGATGGGCAGCTCGCGCGAGCGCCTGCTCCAGGACGGCTTCAGCGAGGACGACGTCGAGCGAATCTTCGACCACGTCCCGGTCGCGACGCACAACCAGCGCGGTCTCGGGACCCTCTACGTCGGGATGCCCGAGAGCTGCGGCCGGGAGATCGAGGCGCGCACGCTGCTGGACATCGTCGAGGGCTCGATGTCGTCGGAGATCTACGAGCTCATGAAGCGCACCGACGAGGGCGCCGTCGTCGAGAAGGCGCACCGCCGGCCGCGCTTCGTCGAGGACTGCGTGCGCGAGATGATCGGCGGCGTCGTCGCGCAGCTGCCCGACCTCAGCGACGCGCACTTCGTCAGCGCGCGCCAGGAGAACCTCGAGACGATCCACCAGCACAACGTCGTCGCCGAGCGCTTCGGGCTGCTCGGCGAGGTGCGCCACGAGCTCGCGACGGGCGAGCACGCGCTGGAGCACACGTCGATGCGCGACTGGCTCGACGCCGCCGGGCGCTAGCGCTCCGGGGGCGCTCAGCCCGGCTCGGCGGGCGGCCGGGCGACCCCCGCCTCGCGCCGCGCCTCGGTCTCGCGCAGCACGCGGCGCAGACCGAAGAAGTAGTCGACGCCGCTGACGATCGTGATCGCGACCATGCCGTAGACGAGCCCGTCGACCCAGCCCGGCGACGGCTCCCCGGTCGCGATGAGGAAGAAGATCGCCGTGACCTGCGTGATCGTCTTGGCCTTCCCCCACCAGTTCGAGGCGATCACGACGCCGTGCTGCGTGGCCTGCATGCGCGTCACGGTCACCGACAGCTCACGGGCGATGATCACCATCGCCACCCAGGCCGCCAGCCGGTCGAGCGAGACGAGCGCGACGAGCGCGGCGATCACCAGCAGCTTGTCGGCGATCGGGTCCATCAGCTTCCCGAACGACGTGATCGCGTTGCGCGCGCGCGCGAGGTAGCCGTCCATCGCGTCCGTCGCCGAGGCGAGCGCGAAGACGACGGCAGCCAGAAGATCGCCGTTGGCGGTCTCGTCGAGCAGGGCGACGACGAGCACCGGGACGAGCAGGATCCTGATGAGCGTCAGCGCGTTCGGCAGATTCAGCGCGAACACCGGGCGTGCACCTTCGCAGAAACGCGCGCGGCGCGGCGGCGCCTATGCCTTCAGCCGCCGGCCGGAGCGGAAGATCGCGCCGCTCCAGGCGACGCAGGCGAGCGCCAGCGCCGCCGTCACCGCGAGCGCGACCTCGACCGGCACGTCGCTCGTGCCGAGGAAGCCGAAGCGGATCGCGTTGATCAGAAAGAAGATCGGGTTGACGTAGCTGAGCTCCTGCCAGGGCGACGGCAGCAGCTCCACCGAGTAGAAGACCCCGCCGAGGAAGCTCAGCGGCAGGATCACGATGTTGTTGACGAAGCCGTGCTGGTCCCAGGTCTCGGCGTAGACGCCGATGACGACGCCCAGCGAGGCGAACAGGACGAGCAGGAGCGCGACCGCCAGCGCCAGCACGAGCGGCTCGCGGACCGGCACGTCGGTGGCCGCGATCGCCAGCACGAGCAGCGCCACGCCGATCGCCAGCGCCCGTACGACGCCGCCGAACGCCAGGCCGAGGTTGACCT
>JAHWJE010000036.1 GCA_019348575.1 Actinomycetota bacterium
GAACTCGGCATCACGCTGCGGCGCGTCCCGGTCGACGACACGGCGAGCGCAGTCCAGCGTGTCGCCGCCGAGATGCGGGCGGGCCGCGACGAGGGCGGGGCGGTCGACCTGATCTGGATCAACGGCGAGAACTTCGCGCAGGGCAAGCGCGACGGGCTGTGGCTGCGCGACTGGGCGCCGCAGCTTCCCAACGCGCGGCTGCTCGAGGACGACGACCCGACGCTGACCCGCGACTTCGGCGTACCGGTCGACGGCCAGGAGTCGCCCTGGAGCCGGGCCGCGCTGGTGTTCGCCTACGACCGCGAACGCACGCCGCGGCCGCCGCGCGACCTCGACGCGCTGCTGGAGTACGCGCGCGCGCATCCCGGCCGGATCACGTACCCGGCGCCGCCCGACTTCACGGGCTCGGCGTTCGTGCGCTTCGTCGTGCAGACGCTGGGCGAGGACCGCGCCTTCGAGTATCTGCGCGAGCTCGAGCCGCTGCTGTGGCGTGGCGGGCGCACGCACCCGAAGTCCGAGGCCGAGCTCAACCGGCTCTTCGGAAACGGGCAGGTCGACCTCGCGATGAGCTACGACCCCGGGTTCGTGGCGAACGCCGTCCGCCAGGGCACGATGCCGCGCAGCGCCCGCCCGCTCGTGCTCGAGGGGCGCACGCTTCAGAATGTCAGCTTCGTGACGATTCCCGCCAACGCCGCCAACCGCGCCGGCGCGCTCGTGGTCGCGAACCTGCTGCTCGACCCGGTCCTCCAGGCCAAGAAGGCCGATCCGCGCGTGATCGGCCTGCCCAGCGTCCTTCCCGACGCCGCGCTGCCCGACGACGCGGAGGCGCCACCGTCGCCGTACGTGCTCGACGACCTCGGCACGGCGATCGCCGAGCTGCCCGCCCACCGGGTGCCCGAGCTCGACCGGCGCTGGAAGCGCGAGGTGCTGCGCTGATGCTCGAGTGCCGCGGGCTGAGCGTCGCCGCCGACCAGGCGCTGATCCTGCCCGCTGTCGACCTGCGCCTGCAGCGCGGCATGCTCACCGCGCTGCTGGGACCGTCGGGCGCCGGCAAGACGACCCTGCTGCGCGCGATCGCCGGGCTGCAGTCGATCAGCGCGGGCTCGGTCTCGCTCGCGGGAGAGCCGATCGACCAGCTCCCCGCCCACCGCCGCGGCGTCGGGCTCGTCTTCCAGCAGCCGCGGTTGCTGCCCCACCTCTCCGTCGTCGAGAACATCGCCTTTCCGCTGCGGCTGAGCGGGGTGCCGCGGCGAGAGCGCGGCGCCCGCGCGCGCGGCCTGCTGGACGACGTCGGCCTCGCCGGGCTGGCGGAGCGCTCCGTGCGCGGCCTGTCGGGCGGCGAGCAGCAGCGCGTCGCGCTTGCCCGCGCGCTCTGCGCGGAGCCACGCGTCCTGCTGCTCGACGAGCCGCTCAGCGCGCTGGATCCGGCTCGCCGCGACGAGCTGCGCGGGCTGATCGCGCGCGTCCAGCGCGAGCGCAAACTCACGACGCTGCTGGTCACGCACGACCGCAACGAGGCCGCGCAGCTCGGTGACAGCCTCGCGGTGATGCTCGAAGGGCGCATCGTCCAGCACGGACACCCGCGCGAGCTGTTCGAGCGCCCCGGCTCGCCGGTGCTGGCCCGATTCCTGGGCATGCGCAACCTCTTGCGCGGCGCGGTGCGCGACGGCCGGCTCGTGCTCGACGAGGGCGCGGTGGATGTCGACGCGCCCGACGGTGCGGCGCTCGTCGCGATCCGGCCCGAGCACGTGCGGTTGAATTCGGGCGGTCCGCTGCGCCTGCGCGTGCACGCCAGCGTCTACGTCGGCAGCGTCGTGCGACTCGAGCTGCACGGCACGACGGCGAGGATCGAGGCGCACGTCGATCCCGACGAGGCACCGGAGGTCGGGACGATCGTCGGCGTGGAGCTGCCGCGCGAGCGGCTCTGGCCGATCCCCGAGCGGGAGCCCGGCGAGCAGCGGGCCGCGCTGTGACGCAGCTCGACCTCGTCGTGATCGGCGGCGGCACGGCGGGCCTGGTGGCGGCGATCGGCGCGGCGTCGATCGGCGCGCGGGTGGCGCTCGTCGAACGCGAGCGCACCGGCGGCGAGTGCCTGTGGACCGGCTGCGTGCCCAGCAAGAGCCTGCTCGCCGCGGCCCAGCTCGCGCACCGGATGCGTCGCGCCGCTGACGTCGGGCTCGCGCCCGTCGATCCCGAGATCGACTTCGCCGCCGTCAAGCGCCACGTCGAGCGCGCGCAGGCTGCGATCGCGCCCCACGACTCGCCTGAGCGGCTGCGCGGGCTGGGCATCGACATGGTCCAGGCGAGCGCGGCGTTCACCGCGCCGCGCCGCATTCGTGCCGCTGCGCGCGAGTTGCGCGCACGGCGCGTGCTGATCGCGACCGGCTCGGAGCCCGTCCTTCCGCCGATCGCGGGCCTCGACGCGGTGGCCGCGTTGACCACCGACACGATCTGGGAGATCGACGAGCTGCCCGCGCGCCTCGCCGTGCTCGGCGGCGGGCCGATCGGCTGCGAGCTCGCGCAGGCGTTCGCGCGGCTCGGCAGTCGCGTGACGATCGTCGAGCGCGAGCCGCAGCTTCTGGGCCGCGAGGAGCCCGAGACGAGCGAGCTGCTCGCGCGACGGCTGCGCGCGGAGGGCATCGACCTGCGCCTCGGCTGGAGCGCGATCCGGGCCGCCCCCGGCGAGCTCGAGATCGAGTGCGACGGCGAGCAGGTCGCCGTGGCGTTCGACCGCGTGCTCGTCGCGACGGGCCGGCGACCGCGGACCGAGGACCTCGACCTCGCGGCCGCCGGTGTTCAGCTCAACGCCGCCGGCGCCGTTCGCACCGACGAGCGGCTGCGAACGAGCGCGGCGGGCATCTTCGCTGCCGGTGACGTCACGGGCGCGCCGCCGTTCACGCATCTCGCCGCCCACCACGCCCGCATCGTGGTGACGAACGCCCTGCTTCACACCCGCCGCCGCGTCGAGCAGCAGGCGGTTCCACGCGTGACGTACACCGATCCCGAGGTGGCGGCGGTGGGACTCGGCGAGCGCGAGGCGCGCGAGCGCCACGGGCACCGCGCCACCGTCGCGCGCTTCGACTACGCGCAGCTGGACCGCGCGATCACCGACGGCGTCGCGGACGGATTCGTCAAGCTGATCGGCGACCGCCGGGGACGGCTCGTCGGTGCGACGATCGCGGCACCGGGCGCCGGGGACGCGATCGCCGAGCTCACGTCGGCGCTGCGCCGCGAGGCGCGGATCGACGAGATCTCACAGACGATCCACGCCTACCCGACGCTCGCCGAAGGGCCGGCCCGAGCCGCCGACGAGCACTTGCGCGCGAAGTACTTCAACGACCGCGTGCGTCGTGTCGCGCGCCCCGTGCTCACGATCCTGCGCGCGTTGGAGCGCCCTCGCTGACGTGCGGGTCGGTGAGCGAGCGCAGCGCGAACACGACGCGCTGAAGCGCGGTGATCGCGACGACCGCGGCGAAGCCCCAGGCGATCGTCTCGGCGGATCCCGGCAGCAGGCAGAACAGGACGTAGGCGATGATCGTCTCCGTTCCCTCGGCGAGCCCGCCGACGAACTGCAGCGAGCGCGGGTCGCCGCTGCGCAGCGCGCGTCGCTCGGCGAGCGAGGACCACGCGAGGAACGCCGTTCCGGACACGTAGTACGCCACGAGCAGCGCCACGCACGCCAGGCGCGCGTCGGGCTCCGCGATCGCGACGCCGAGCACGAACCCGCCGTAGACCGTGAAGTCCGCCGCGATGTCGAGGAACCCGCCGCGGTCGCTCGTGCCGCGCAGGCGGGCCAGCGGACCGTCCAGGCCGTCGAGGGCGCGGTTGCCGAGCCACAGCGCGAGCGCGAGCGGCCACGCGGCGAACGCGGCCGCCACGCAGGCGCCGAGCCCGACGACGAAGCCCGCCACGGTGACGGCGGTGGGCGAGATCCCGGCGCTGTCCAGTCGCCGCGCGGAGGACTCGACGGCGGGCGCGACCAGCCGGCGCGTGTGCGCGTCGAGCATGGGGCCGATGATCGCACCCCGCGTGCGGGCCGGTGGCGCTCGTGACCGGCCCCACGCTGCGTCCGCGCGCTCGCGGGGCGCTGCCCGCGATCGCAGCGCTCGGCATGCTGTTCGGGGGCGCGCTCGCCGGGGCGGCATGGCGCAGCCTGCAACCGCAGTCGCTCGTGCGCGACAGCGCGCCGCAGCTGGACGCATGGCGAGCGCTGCTGCACGACGGCGCCTTCTGGGAGTCGCTGCGCTTCACGATCCAGTACACGACGCTGGCAACCGCGATCTCCGCCGCGACCGCGCTCGTCCTCGCCGCCGCCCTTCGCCGAGCGACCCGCGGCGCCACGCTGCTGGCGGCCGCGCCCCTGCCTGCGCCGCACCTGGTCGTCGCGACCGTCGCCGTCATCTGGCTGGCACCGGGCGGGCTCGCCGACCGCATCCTCGGGCTCGTGGCGCTCGACGTGATCGGCGACCGCGCGGGGATCGGCATCGTGCTCGTCTACGTCTACAAGGAGGTGCCGTTCCTGACGCTGCTCGTGCTCGCGGCATGGACGCCCGGGGTGAGCGAGCGCGAGGAGGCCGCGGCGGTCGTCGGCGCGGGCCCCGTCGCACGCCTGCGCCACGTCGTCTGGCCCTCGGTGCGCGCCGCCCTGACGATCGGCTCGCTCGTCGTCGCCGCCTTCCTCCTGGGCGCACTCGAGGTGCCGCTCGTCGTCGGGCCGTCCACCCCCACCGCGCTGGCGCAGTACGCGCTCGAGGCCACGCGCACCGTCGAGCCGATCGGTCAGGCCAGGGCTGCGGCCGCCCTGCTCGTCGGTGCCGGTCTGGCGACGCTCGTCGCCCTCGCGCTCGGTCGCCTCCTGGGACGCGCCGATGCGTGAGCGCCGCCGCGCGCAGCTCCTGCTCGTCGGAGCGCTCGCGGTCGCGGCCGCGCTGCCGCTCCTCACGCTGCTCGTCCGCGCGCTCGCCGACGTCTGGCGGGCCCCGGCCGTGCTGCCCCAGGAACTCGGCCTGCGCGGCGTGCGGTACGTGCTGTCGGGCGGGGCGGGCGTGCCCGAGGCCGTTCTCAACGGCGCGCTGATCGCGCTGCTGGCGACCGCCGGCGCGCTCGTCCTGGGCTGGCCGGCGGCTCGCGCGCTGGCGGCAGCCCCCCGCCGCGTGCGCCACGTGCTCGTGGTCGCCATCGCGATGCCGCTGCTCGTCCCGCAGTACGCGATCGGCGCGGGGCTGGCCGAGTGGTTCATCCGCCTCGGCATCGCCGACACGCTGCTCGCCGTCGCCGTCGCGCACCTGATCTACACCCTGCCCTACGTCGTCGTCGTGCTCGCCGGGGCGTTCAGCCGGGAGCTGATCGAGCTCGAGGAGGCCGCCGCGACGGTCGGCGCCGGACCGCTTCAGCGCCTCGCGCTCGTCAGCCTGCCCGCGAGCCGCATCGCGCTCGCGACCGCCGCCGTGATGGCGCTGATCGTGTCGTGGAGCCAGTACGGGACGACGCTGGCGATCGGCGGCGAGACGACGACGCTTGCGGTGATGCTCGTCCCCTTCGCGCAGAGCGACCCGCAGATCGCCGCGACGCTCGCCATCCTGTTCCTCGCGCCCACGCTGATCGCGCTCGCCGCCGTCGCGCGAACGCTGCGGATCTGACCGGACCGCAGCGTGCTCGCCCGCAAGCAGCCCGTTCTGAGCACCAGCTTCCTGTCGGGATGACTCCCGCCGACGCCGGGGACGGCCGCTTCACCACGCTGCTCGTGCGGCTCGGCCGATCGCCGCGCGCGCGACTGGCGATCCTCGCGGTGGCGCTCGTCGGCGGGGCGATCGCGGCGATCGCCCTGGGCGGGCCCAGCAAGGACGCGATCACGGACGCCGTCGGCTCGACAGGCGTCGCCGGTCCGCTGGTCTTCATCGCGCTCTACGTCGCGCTGACCGTGCTGCTCGTGCCGGGAACGCTGCTGACGGCGGCCGGTGGGATCCTCTTCGGCGTCGCGCTCGGGACCGCCCTCAGCCTCGTCAGCGCGACGCTGGCGGCGACGATCTGCTTTCTGATCGGCCGGCGGCTGGGTCGCGAGCACGTCGAGCAGATCGCGGGCAAGCGCGTGGCGCGGCTCGACGAGTGGATCGCCCGCAACGGGTTCGCAGCAGTCCTGTATGTGCGTCTGATACCGCTCGTGCCGTTCAACGCGCTGAACTACGTCGCCGGTGTCAGCGCCGTCGATCTGCGCAGCTACGTCGCGGCCACCGCGGTCGGGATCATCCCCGGGACGTTCGCCTACACGGCGCTGGGCGGCTCATTCGACGAACCGACGTCCCCTGAGTTCCTGGCCGCGGTCGCGCTGATCGTCGTGCTGGCCGTGGCCGCGCCGCTCGTGCAGCGCGTCGCGCGCCGGCGGGGGCTCGTCCCGGGCGACGACGACGGCGACGAGCGCGACGCATAGGGGGTCGACCGGCGGGGTCAGCCGGCGCAGACGGCGATCAGGCCGAGCGCGTGGACGATGCGCGCTCGGGCTTGGCGCGCGCCTGCAGCGACGTGTCGCCATGCAGCGCCGCAAAGGCGATCGGCGCGATCAGCACGCTGAGCAGCGCGACGCAGATGAGCGCGGCGCCGAGCGCCTCGTCGATCAGGCCGAGGCGTTGGCCGATCTCCACACCGGCGACGGTCAGCGTCATCTGCGCCGATTGCAGCGCGCCTGCCGCGGCGCAGTCACGCCACGCGAACTCGTCGCGGTACAACAGCGCGGGAACGCCCTTGACGAGGAAGACCGCGACGAGGAGCACAGGCACGAGCGCGAGCGTCTCGCCGGCGTCGAGCAGCGCCGGCACGTCGAGCCGCGCCCCGGTGAGGATGAAGAACACCGGGACGAAGAAGCCGTAGCCGATCGCGTCGACCTTCACCTGATAGACGGGGTGCGCCCGTCCCACCGACAGCGCCGACACGATCGCGCCGGCGACGAAGGCGCCGAGTATCACCTCGAGCCCGAACTCGGCTGCGAGCGCGACGAAGGCGAGCAGCAGCGCGAAGCTGGCGCGGATGCGCAGCTCGGCCGGCGCGCCGGACAGACGCTCGACGAGCGCCGCGAGCCGACCGCGCGACGAGGCGGCGCGCAGCCCCCAGAACAGCGCCAGGCCGAGCGCGATCAGCAGGGCGATCAGCGCGACGCGCACACCCGGCGAGCGAGCATCGGCCGAGAAGAAGATCGTCAGCAGCAAGACCGTGGCGAAGTCGGCGACGGCCGCCGACAGAAACAGGCGCTGGCCGTAGCGCTCGCGCAGCAGCTCGTGCTCGGTCAGGACCGACAGGACGATCCCCAGCGAGGTCGACGAGAGCAGGAACGCCACGAGCACCGGGCCGGGCAGCAGGCCGGCGAGCCACAGCGGCACCGTGATCGCGAACGCGACGGCGAGCCGGATCGCCATCCCCAGCAGGGCGCGCCCGAACGGCGACCCGAGGGCGTGCCGCACCCCGTGCGAGAGCGTGCCGCGCAGCAGCGAGGGGTCGAACTCGAGCCCGGCGAGGAACAGCAGGAACGCGAGGCCGAACAGAAACAGGAACTCGAGGTGGCCGGCGTGCGGGTCGATCAGGCCGAGGCCGCTGGCGCCGAGCGCGACGCCGGCGACGACCTCGCCGACGACACTCGGGATCTTCGGCCCGGGGAGCACCGCGAGCAGCAGCGGGACCGCGAACGCGGCGAGCGCCACCACGACGAGCGACGCGAAGTCGAGCTCGGTCACGACGCCTTGGCTACCCGTCGCGCGGGCGCGGACGCCTCGGCAGAACCGACTCGCCAGTCAATCGGCCGGGTATGGTGCCCGGCCGCAACCACGACAAGGAGCGCATGCAATGGGAGTTCTGGACGGCAAGGTCGCGATCGTCACCGGCTCTGCGCGGGGCATCGGCCGCGCGACGGCGGAGCTGCTCTGCGAGCATGGCGCGAAGGTCCTGGTCAACGACCTCGACGGTGACGCGGCCGAGCAGAGCGCATCCGAGATCGCCGGCGAGACCGCGGTCCACAGCGGCGACCTCACCGCCCCCGGCGCATGCGACGAGCTCGTCCGCGCCGCGATCGACGCGTGGGGCAAGATCGACATCATCGTCAACAACGCCGGCTACACGATCGACGGCGCGGTTCACAAGATGAGCGACGAAGCGTTCCAGCGGATGCTCGACATCCACGCCGTCGTCCCGTTTCGCGTCATCCGCGCCGCCGCGCCGCACCTGCGCGAGCCGGCCAAGAAGGAGCGCGAGGAGGGCGTCGAGATCTTTCGCAAGATCGTCAACGTCTCGTCGATCTCGGGCACGATGGGCAACGCGGGGCAGGCGAACTACGCCGCCGGCAAGGCGGCCGTCGTCGGCCTGACGAAGACGCTCGCCAAGGAGTGGGGCCAGTTCAAGATCAACGTCAACGCCGTCGCGTTCGGCTTCATCGAGACGCGGCTGACCGCGCCGAAGGACGAGGACAACACGATGCAGATCGGCGGAGAGAAGGTCCAGCTCGGGATCCCCGAGCAGATGCGCGGGATGGCCTCCTACGTCATCCCGCTCGGGCGGCTGGGCACGCCGCAGGAGGCCGCGGGCGGCGTCTTCTTCCTCTGCTCGCCCTGGTCGAACTATGTCCACGGGCAGACGCTGAACGTCACCGGCGGCCAGTTCACGGGGATGACGGCCTAGTCATCTCGGCTGCATCGCAGCGGACTGGACACGTGGACGCCAGACGTCGAGTTGCGTCCTGCGGGTTTCCGACAGTCGGGCGTGAGAGTAGTCTTTCGCTGGTGCAGATCGTCAAGCCCGGTCCTGATCGTCTCGTGCCGCGCGGGGTCGTCGGCGGCGCCGAGGTCTCGCAGGCGACGACCGGGGCGGCGAACATCTACATGGGGGTCTTCCGCGTGCCGGCCGGCTCGCAGTCGCGCCCGCATTACCACGCCGACTGCGAGTCGGCGGTCTACATGCTCTCCGGACGGCTGAACGTCCGCTGGGGCGAGCAGCTCGAGCACACGCTCAC
>JAHWJE010000370.1 GCA_019348575.1 Actinomycetota bacterium
GCAGAACTACGTTGATCAGGCCGTCGAGCATGGCGGCTACGACGCTCCCGCGGGTTGCGCGGTTGCGGCCCATTCACGGACGGCGGTTTCCAGGCGCGTGAGCTCGTCCAGGTCCGGGTCACCCTCATCCGCCCCCGAGAAGCGCTCCACGGCCTCGGAGACGAGCGTCGCAATCTCGCCGAAGCGCAGCGACCCGTCGAGGAAGCGGGCGACGGCGACTTCGTCGGCGAGACCGCGATCGTCTCGCAGAAGCCGCGGAACGCGACGGTGACGCTGACGGCGGCGTCCCGCGTGCTCGTGATCACCGATCGTGCGTTCATCGAGCTCCTGAAGGACGCGCCGGCGATCCAGCTGAAGGTGCTGCAGGCGCTCGCCGAGCGCGACGGCGAGCACCCGCTGTTCGCGCTCGAGAAGGGCGAGATCGCCAAGCAGAAGGCCGCCGAGACGACGAGGACGCAGCGCCTCCTCACCGCGATCGCGTCCGTGCTCGGCGTTGCGGCGATCGTCGCGTGGGCGATCCTGGGCGACATCCCGCTCGTGCCCGTCTGAGTCGCCGCGCGCTGCTACAGCGTCACGCTGCCCGCCGCGACCTCGCCTCCCTGCGCCGCGCGAAACGCCGCGGCCGCGACGGCGAGGTCCTGGATCGCCAGGCCGGTCGAGTCGAACAGCGTCGTCGCGTCGGGCCCGCTGCGACCGGCGGCGTCGCCGGCGAGCACCGCCCCGAGCGTCCTGACCTGCTCGCGCGTCACGAGCCCCGCCTCGACGGCCCCGGTCAGCTCGCCGCCGTGCGAGGCCTGCGCCCACTCGTCGCAGAACAGCTCGCAGGCGACGACGGCTTCGACGCTCGCCTCGGCCTTGCCGCTGCCGTCGGCGCCGAGCATGTTCAGGTGCTGGCCGGCGCGCAGGTCGCCGCGCTGCACGACGACCGCCGCCCCCGGCGTGATGCAGCAGACGACGTCGCAGGCGAGCGCCGCGGGCAGATCGCCGACGGCCCAGCCGCCCAGCTCGGCCGCGAGCGACGCGGCCGCCTCGGTCCGGGGATCGAAGCAGACGCCGTCGTCGTAGCCGGCGGCCGCGAGGCAGCGCGCCGTCCAGGCGCCGTGCAGTCCGCAGCCGACGATGCCGACCGTGCGGGCGCCGTCGCGCGCCAGCGCCTGCGTCGCGACGGCGGCGACGGCGCCGGTGCGCAGCGCCGTGACGGCGCGTGCATCGAGGATCGCCAGCGGCACGCCCGTGCGCGCGTCGGAGAGGCAGACGATGCCGCTCACCGTCGGCAGGCCGTGCTCGGGGTTGCCGGGAAACGAGGTGATCCACTTCAGCAGCGCGAGGTCGCCGCCGCGGGCGGGCATCGCGCGGAAGTCGCCGTGCGGCGGGCTCTGCAGATAGACCTTCGCCGGCATCACCCACTCGCCGTGGTGATGGCGCAGGAACGCCTCGCGGGTGGCGGCGATCGCGGCCTGCGGCGAGACGGCGGCGAGGACGGTGTCGTGGTCGAGGACGGCGAGCTCGGGCACCGGCGGGCAGGCTACCTGCGCCGTAGCGCGAAAAGAGCGGCGCGAGATCGTCCCGCTCGACCGTGAGATCGCCCGACGTGCCGCGCAACTGCGCGCATCCCACCGCAGCATGCGCCTTCCCGACGCTCTCTCGCTCGCAACCGCACACATGACCCCAAATCCGCAAGACTTATCGCCGTGAGTTCATCGGCACAGCGACCGGCCTGGCGCTTCCGCTACCGCGATGATCTGCTTGTCGACCAGTGCCTCAGCATTCTGCGCAGCGGCTGGGAGCCAGTCACGCGGAAGACGAGTCGCGACCGCGAGGCCGGGCTGTCCGTTCAGGCCGCGATCGGGCCAGTATCGCTGGGCCCCCACATCGTGGTGGGCAGCGGCGAGCACCGCCTCGTGGTCTCGCTGTTCGCGGGTCCCGCGTGCTGCTGGCCGTGAACGCTCTCAGCGCACTCGCGGCCGCCGGGGCGCTCGCGGCGCTCGTCGGGGCCCGGGCCACCGGGCGGGGCGAGCTCGTGGACACCTCGTGGTTCGAGGTCGCCAACCTGACGCTCACGCTGTACGCCGACCTGTTCGACTCGGTGCGGGGCCGCCCCCCGCTCGACGGCACGCCGGCCCGGTCGCTGGAGTCGGTCGTCGCAGTCGCGGACCTGCTCGTGGTGCTGCATCAGGTGCGCGATCCCGGCAATGCGGGCACCGCCATCCGCAGCGCGGACGCCGCCGGCGCGGACGGGGTCGTGCTGACGTCCGGCAGCGTCGACGCGCACAACCCGAAGGCGGTGCGATCGTCGGCGGGATCGTGGGCGCCTTCCTCGCGGTTCCCGTGACCGCGGTCGCGGCCTCGGTCTGCTTGCCGGCGTCGTCGATCGTGACGAGCCCGATCTTGCGGCCGTTGATGCCGCCCGCATCGTTCTTCTCCTTGATCGCGAGGCAGATCGCGCGGTCGGTCGAGATGCCGAACGTCGCCTGCGCGCCGGTCATCGAGGCGATGGTATCGGTGTCGCCGCCTAGGAGACTGACATTGCCGATCGTGCTGTCGTACGAATCGGGCGTCAGTGCAAACGAGGCAATCGCCGTCACCACGGAGGAAGAGGCTTCGACCCCATTGCCAAACAGAGCCAAGTCTCTCGGGTCAGTAATACGTGCGGCGCGTCGCAGCGGCCCAGCGAACTCCGGGCAGTTGCATCTCTCGGCCAGCGCAACCAAGAAAGCCTCTCGGTCCAG
>JAHWJE010000371.1 GCA_019348575.1 Actinomycetota bacterium
GTCGTCGCCCCAGCCCACCCCCGCCCGCGCGCGTGCCGCGGGCCGTGGCACGAAGACCTCGAGGTCGACGCCGCAGTCGATGATCTCCAGGCGCCCGCGCACCGGGCCGAGCCGGTTCGCCAGCCAGCGCGAGTTGCAGATCACAGCAGCGGCGCGCGCCGTGACGGCGCGCGTCGCCGCGGCGAGGACGCGCGAGCGGCGGGCGTTCTCGACGTCGGTGCCGTGCGCCATGACGACGAGCGGCGCACGCGCCACAGCGGCCGCTGCGGCGCCGGCCGCGCCGGCCGGGAAGAGAAAGTGCGCGAAGACGACGTCCGGGCGCCGCCGCCGTGCGGCCGCGACCGCGCGCCCGCTCAGGCTCGCGTACTTCGCCGGCCCGCCGCCGCGGCGGTCGATCGCGCAGACGTCGACGTCGTGCCCGAGGCCGCGCAGCCCCTCGACGATGTCGACGAGGAAGGCGCCGAGGTCCGGATCGCGCGGGCCCGGCCACATCTGCGTGATGAACAGGATCCTCATCGCTGCGTGTGCTGCTGCCACAGCACGAACGACAGCAGCCCCCAGAGCGCGCGTGAGTGGTCGTCGCGCCGCGCGACGTGCTCCTCGAGCAGCCGCGTGACGGGCACCGGGTCGAGCACGCCGCCGCGGGCGAGCGCGTCGGGCGCGAGCAGATCGCGCGCCATCGGCAGCAGCGGGCCGCGCAGCCAGGCCGCCATCGGGATCGAGAAGCCGCGCTTGGCGCCGCGCGCGACCTCGCGCGGCAGCAGCGTCGCGGCGACCGAGCGCAGCAGGCGCTTCTTCGCGAGGCCGCGCACCTTGGCCGACGTCGGCAGCGCGAGCGCGAGCTCGGCGACGTGCGGGTCCAGGAACGGGACGCGCACCTCGAGCGAGTGCGCCATGCTCATGCGGTCGGTCTTCGTCAGCAGGTCGTCGGCGAGGTATGGCGCGAGGTCGACGTCCTGCAGCCGCGCCAGCGGCTCGGCGCCGGCCGTCTCGGCGAAGCGGCTGCGCAGCTGGTCGAGCGGATCGCGCGGCGCGCGGCCGTCGTGCACCGCGGCGAGCAGCTGCGCGCGGACGTCGGGCGCGAGGATCTCCTTCCAGCCGTGGTGGCGCTCGAGCGGCGGCAGGTGGGCCGCACGGACGAAGCGCCGCGCCTTGTAGTCGAGGCTGACGCGCCGCGACGAGCTCGGGATGCGCTCGACGAGCGGCCGCGCCAGGCGAGCGACGCCGCCGAGGCGCTCGGCCAGCAGGTCGGCGGCGTACGTCTGGTAGCCGCCGAACAGCTCGTCGCCGCCCTCGCCGCTGAGCGCGACCTTGACGTGCTGCGCCGTCAGCCGCGAGACCGCGTCGGCGGGCAGCGCCGAGCTGTCGGCGTAGGGCTCGTCGAAGGCCGCGGCGATCTGCGGCAGCAGCGCCACCGACTCGGGCCCGAGGATCGCCTCGTGGTGCTCGGCGCCGAGCCGCCGCGCGACGAGGCGCGCGCGGTCGAGCTCGTCGAAGCTGCGCTCCTCGAAGCCGATCGAGAACGTCCGCAGCCGCTCGCCGGACTCCTGCGTCGCCAGCGCCGCGAGCAGGCCGGAGTCCACCCCGCCGCTCAGCCAGACGCCGACGGGCACGTCGCTGACGAGGTGCGCCCGGACGCTGTCGCGCAGGCGGTCGGCGAGCTCGGCGGCGAGCTCGCGCTCGTCCTCGTCTCGCACCTCCTCCGCCGGCACCGGCGCCGGGCGGCACCAGCGGCGCAGCTCGGGCGCGCGGCCGGGGCGCCACGACAGCAGCGTGCCCGGCTCGAGCTTGCGCACCTCGCGGAAGATCGTCAGCGGAGACGGGATGCTGTTGAAGGCGAAGTAGGCCTCGATCGCGTCGGGGTCGAGGTCCTCGGCGAAGCCCGGCAGCCCGCGCAGCGCCTTCAGCTCCGAGGCGAAGCTCAGCACCCCGCCGGCCGCGCGCCAGTACAGCGGCTTGATGCCGAACTCGTCGCGATAGAGGTGAAGAGCCTCCGAGCGGGCGTCCCAGACGGCGATCGCGAACATGCCGTCGAGCCGTCCGACGAAGTCGGCGCCGAGCTCCTCGAAGACGGCCTGCGTGAAGCCGTGCCAGGTCGTCTCGCCGCGGTTCGTGCAGTGGTAGGTGCCCGCTGGTGCGCCCTCGCGCACGAGCGCCCACAGCCCGTGCGCCAGGTCGCGGCTCCACGTCGGCGAGCCGCGCTGGTCGTCGACGACGCTGACGGTGTCCCGCTCGCGCTCCAGGCGCGCCATCGTCTTGACGAAGTTGCTGCCCGTCGCGCCGTAGACCCAGGCGGTCCGCACCACCCAGGACGCATCCGGCAGCAGCTCGCGGACCGCCAGCTCGCCGGCCAGCTTGGTACGGCCGTACGCCGTGCGCGGCCCCGTCTCGTCGTCCACGTCGTAGGGGGGCCCCGCCTCGCGGTCGCCGGGGAAGACGAACGTCTGGGTGACGATGTCGGCGTCTCGCGACCCTCCCGGCGCAGGGCGTGATGCTCCACCGCTGGGCGCGTCCGGTCTTGCCGGCGACGCCAGGGCGATGCAGACGGTGCCGACGGGCTTCTGCGGCGTGCCCCCGGTGGGGCCGGCGATGCCACTGATCGCCAGGGCGTAATCCGCGCCCGCGGCCGTCCGGGCATTCTGGGCCATCGCGCGCACTACGGGCTCGGAAACCGCGCCGTGCTGCTCCAGGAGTTGGGGGGGAACGTTCAGAAGCGCCACCTTCGCCTC
>JAHWJE010000372.1 GCA_019348575.1 Actinomycetota bacterium
GCTCGGGACGGCGATCGGGCCGAGCTCGCGGCGGACATGGCCGAGGAGTTCGGATCGGAGCGCGTCCGACTCGGCCCGGCCGGCGCGCAGCGTCACGAACGCCTTGATCGCCTCCCCCTTGATCGGGTCGGGCTTGCCGATCACCCCCGCCTCCGCCACCGCCGGGTGGCTGACCAGCGCGCTCTCGACGTCGGCCGTGCCGATGCGGTGCCCGGCGACGTTGAGCACGTCGTCGGCCCGCCCCAGGACCATGAAGCGGCCGTCCTCGTCGCGCACCGCCACGTCGCCGGCAAGGTAGGCGCCGGGGATGGCGTTCCAGGACCTCGGCGACCAGTTCCTCGCGCTGAGCGGCGGGCGCCGGCAGGCGCCCGACGACGCGCGCCACTTCGGCCTCGTGGTCGACGACAAGGAGGCCGTGCGCGCGGCGCTGGCCG
The DNA here is from genome assembly GCA_019348575.1 of Actinomycetota bacterium. The sequence goes on from JAHWJE010000372.1 coordinate 435, forward strand.
AGGCCGGCGTCGACGTCCCGGCAAGCGGCGGGCTGCGCTTCCACGACCCCTGGGGCAATGCCGTCGAGATCGTCGACTACCGCGACGTGCAGTTCACGAAGGCGCCCGCGATCCTCGCCGCGCTCGCGCCCGAGGGGCTCGAGAAGAGCGCCGCTGCGCTCGAGGAGCTCGAGCGCAAGGGCCTCGCGGGCTGACCCCGCGCCCCACCTGACGCAGCCGGTGCGCCCGCTTGCGGCCGGCGTGAGGTGCTCAGCGGCGGACGAGGATCTCCACCGCGCCGGCCAGGTCGGGCGCGTGGCGCGGCTCGCGCGTGGGCAGCGGCCACACGCGCTCCAGACGGGTCACCCAGACGGCGTTCAGCCCAGCCGCCTCTGCGCCGATCACGTCCCAGGCGTGGGCTGCGATCAGCGTCACGTCGGCTGCCGGCACGCCAAGCTCGGCGGCCGCGTGCTCGTACACCGCGCGGTGTGGCTTGTAGAAGCCCACCGCCTCCGTCGCGACGATCCGCTCGACGTGGCGATCGAGGCCGCTGCGCTCCAGCAGCGCCCGCGTGTTCTGCTCGCTGCCGTTCGTCAACGCGACGACGCGAAGGCGGCTGTCTGCCAGGCGCTGCAGCGCGGCCCCCGTCTCGGGGTACGGCTCGAGCTGCGAGAGCAGAGCCAGGACGTCCTCGGCCCGCTCCGGATCGAGCTCGAGCTGCGCGAGCACAGAGCGCAGCGTCGCGCGCGCAAGCTCTGGAAAGGGACGGAAGTCGCCGGTCAGCGTGACGGCCGCCGCGGCGTGCAGCAGCCGTCCGAACCAGACCTCGAGCGCCAGCGGCGGCGCTCCGAGCTTCTCGAGCCCGCGGCGCGCCACCGACAGATCGAACATCGTTCCCATGACGTCCAGGCAGACGGCACGGGGAGTCATCGCGCCAACCATTCCGACCAGCCTTCCCGGACGCTGCCGGCCCTACGCTCGGTGCGATGCGGCCGCTGCTCAACGCGCTGCTGTACTTCCCGTCGCGGGCGCTCGAGCAGACGCCCGCGGATGCCGGGCTGTCCTACCGCGATCTCGAGCTCACGACCGCGGACGGCGAGCGGCTGCACGGCTGGTGGGTCGCGCGGCGGGCGCCTGCGCTCGGCCACGTCCTGCTCTGCCACGGAAACGCGGGCAACGTGGGCGACCGCGTCCTCCACGCCGCCGTGCTGACGGCCGTGGGCTTCGACGTGCTGCTGTTCGACTACCGCGGCTACGGCCGCAGCAGCGGCCGTCCCGCCGAGCAGGGCACCTATCGCGACGCTCGCGCCGCGCTCGCCTGGCTGCTCGAGCAAGCCGAGGTGGACGCTTCGCGCGTCTTCTACGTCGGTGAGTCGCTCGGCGCTGCGGTTGCTCTCGAGCTCGCGCTGGCGCGCCCGCCGGCGGGGCTCGTCGTGCTGTCGGCGTTCACGAGCATCCGGGACATGGCCCGCGAGCATTACGCGCTGATCCCGAGCGCGATCGTCCCCGACGCCTACCCGAGCCTGCGCCTGATCTCGAAGCTGCGCACCAGGGTGCTCGTGCTGCACGGAGAGGACGACGCGATCGTGCCCGTCGAGCACGGCAGGGCGTTGTTCGACGCCGCGCCCGACCCGAAGCGGCTGCGCGTCGTCGCGGGAGTCGGGCACAACGACCTCTTCACGCGCGCCGGCACGCGGGTCGCGCAAGAGATCGCGTCATGGGCGCGCGGAGAATGAGCGCTGCGGCCGAGGCTTCCGGGCAGGCAACCCGCCCGGAGCGCGGGCGGTCAGCTTGACCCGCGGGCTGGGCGAGTTGTTCGTGCCACGCATGCACAACGCGCCAGACCCGCCCCGAGGTCGGCTTGACCTGCGGCCTGACGGCGCCCGCGGGGTCTAGCGGTCAGACCGCAGGCGCCGCGTGAAGGATTCAGTCGCCACGTCCGTGCGATCCGCAGGCACGGCAGGGGCCTCGTCGGCGCTTGACAGCGCGCGGCGCTCGACGACGCGGCCGTCGCGGTCGCGCAACTGCAGGGTGTGACGCCAAGCCGCGCGTCGCACGTCGCGTGGCCTGGTCACAAGCGCGACCAGCATCGGGCCGACGGCGAGGCGCCGACGGACGACGGCGACAGCGCGCCCTCGCGCTCCAGCTGGTCGACGTAGGCCTTGGCCACGACCGGATGCGTCGGCCAGGTGACGCCGAACTGCTGCTGCGGATTGAACGCGCGGCCCTGGTCGGCCAGCGCGGCGGCGGCGATCTCGTTGGCCGTCAGGTGCTCGCTCGGCTGCAGCGCAAGGACGTCCAAGCCGCGGGCGATT
>JAHWJE010000373.1 GCA_019348575.1 Actinomycetota bacterium
AGAAGACCATGGCCCCCAGCACGCTGGCCATGATGCCCATGATGACCCAGAACCCCTCCTCGGTGCCCTCGCCCGGGAAGAGGACGTTCATGCCCGCCATCGAGGCGATCAGCGTCAGCGGAAGGACGATCACGCTGAACGCCGTGAGGACGCGCAACACGTCGTTGACGCGGTGGGAGAGCACCGACTCGTTGGTGGACTCCAGGCCCTCGACGACCTCCTTGAAGTTCTCGAGCATGTCCCAGATGCGCTCCGACGCGTCGTTGACGTCGTCGAAGTAGATGTCCAGGCCCTCGGGGAGGTAGCGCTTCGTGCGCTCGAGGTCCTTCAGCGCCGCGCGCTGCGGGCGCACGATCTTGCGGAAGTTGATGATCTCCTGCTTGACGTTGGAGATGTCGCGCACGATCTCGGCCGAGCGGCCCTCGAAGATCTCGTCCTCGAGCACCTCGAGCTTGTTGCCCACCTTGGCGAGCATCGGAAACGACGCGTCGACGCAGTCGTCGACGATCTTGTAGAGCAGGTAGCCCGGGCCCTTGGCGAACAGCGAGTCGCGCACGTCCTCGCGCGTGCGGCAGCGCTCGAAGAGGTACTCCAGCGGCTGGATCGGCTCGTTGGGCAGCGTGATGACGAAGTCCGGCCCGACGAAGATGTCGAGCTCGGCGGCGTTCAGGCGCCCGACGGCCTTGTCGAAGCGCGGGAAGTGCAGGACGACGAACACGTAGTCCTCGTACTCGTCGATCTTCGGGCGCTGGTTGCGCGAGCTGATGTCCTCGTAGTCCAGCGGATGGAAGTCGAAGTGCTCCTCCAGCCACGTGCGGTCGGCCGCGCGCGGGCGCTCGATGTGGATCCAGCGCAGCCCCTCGGCCTCGACGGTCTCGACGTTGGGCTGCTCAGCCTCGACCTCGGGCGGGCCGGCGGCGCGCACGCGACCACGTACAGGGCGTCCGAACCGTGGCTTTGGAAGGTTAGGCATGGTTGATATTGTGCCGTCCCAGAGCTGGACACATCCAGAGGGGTGGAGGGACAGGCCCGACGAAGCCCCGGCAACCAACCCGCTGTTCGCGGGAAACGGTGCCAATTCCTGTCAGATGTGGCACAGGCCGAAGCGCCTTCGCCACAGGACACGTACGGCGAACGGGGAGTCTCATGGCGGCCAAGCAGCTCAAATGCAGGGAGTGCGGGACCGAGTACCCACTGGAGGCACGCTACGTGTGCTCGCAGTGCTTCGGCCCGCTGGAGGTCGGCTACGACCACGCGCGGCGTGCCGACGTGGGCGCGGTGCGCCGGCGCATCCAGGGCGGCCCGCAGAACATCTGGCGCTATGACGAGTTCCTGCCGCTCGAGGGCCCGCAGCCGCGCACGCGCACCGGCCTGCCCGCCGGCTGCACGCCGCTGATCCGCGCCGATCGCCTGGCCGAGCGCCTCGGCCTGGGCGAGGTCTGGGTCAAGAACGACGCCGCCAACCCGACGCACTCCTTCAAGGACCGCGTCGTCTCGGTCGCCGCGACGCGCGCCCGCGAGCTGGGCTTCGACACGCTCGCCTGCGCCTCGACCGGCAACCTCGCCAACTCCGTCGCCGCACACGGCGCCGCGCTGGGGATGGCGTCCTACGTGCTGATCCCAGCCGACCTGGAGGAGCAGAAGGTGCTCGCGACCGGCGTCTACGGCACGAACCTCGTGAAGGTCCGCGGCAACTACGACGACGTCAACCGGCTGTGCACCGAGCTGTCGGGCGACCGCGAGAACTGGGCCTTCGTGAACATCAACATGCGCCCGTACTACGCCGAGGGATCCAAGACCGTCGCCTACGAGATCGCCGAGCAGCTCGGGTGGGAGCTGCCCGATCGCGTCGTCGTGCCGATCGCGTCCGGGTCGCTGTTCACGAAGATCGGCAAGGGCTTTGAGGAGTTCATCGACGTCGGCCTGATCGACGGCGAGGTGCCGACGATGAACGGGGCGCAGGCGACCGGCTGCTCCCCTGTCGCGGCGGCGTTCCGCGACGGCCAGGACTTCTGCCGCCCCGTCAAGCCGCACACGATCGCCAAGTCGCTGGCGATCGGCAATCCCGCCGACGGGCCCTACGCGCTGGACCTGGCGCGGGCGACCGGCGGCTCGATCGACATGGTCAACGACCAGGAGATCCGCGCCGGCATCCGCCTGCTCGCCGAGACGACCGGGGTCTTCACCGAGACGGCCGGGGGCGTGACGACCGCTGTCCTGCAGAAGCTCGCCGAGACCGGCGCGATCGGCTCGGACGAGCGGGTCGTGATCGTCATCACCGGCGAGGGCCTGAAGACGCTCGACGCGGTGCGCCACTCCTTCATGGACTACGAGGTCGATCCGACGATCGAGTCCTTCGAGCAGGCGTTCGCCGAGTCCGCTCATGTCTAGGCTGTGCTCCTGATGGCGATCACGGTCAAGCTTCCGACCCAGCTGCGCGACACCGTCGGCGGCGGGCACCCCGCCCAGGCGGCCTCCGGGACGTTCGACGTCGCCGTCGCCGACAGCGCCAACCCCACCGCGACGATCGCCGCGCCCAACATCCTCGACTCCAGCGGCGAGCGGCAGAAGATCACCGTCTCCTACAACGACGACATCGCCGTCGACATCACCAGCATCCAGGGCAGCACCGACCTGGTCACCACCGGCCCCGACGGCGTGACCGAACTGGTGCCCGTATCGGTCACCACCTCCTCGGCCACCAACGCGCCCTCCATCGTCGTC
>JAHWJE010000374.1 GCA_019348575.1 Actinomycetota bacterium
TCCGCGCGCTCGGGCCGATCACGCAGCCGCGCCTGATCGTCGCCACGCCGGGCTCGGCGCTCGAGACGCTGCGCTACTACCTGCCGGCGCTCAGGACCGCCGCACCGCCGACGTTCACGACGGCCGAGATCGACTACGTCGCGCTGCCGGTGCGCTTGCCGGGACGGCGACCGGAGCCGCCGCGCCCCGCCGATCCACCCGCGCCCGCGGCCGGCTACACGCTCGCGCACCGCGCGGAGGGCGAGACCTACACCGTGCTGCGGTGGCGCGCGCCGGCGCAGCGCCCCGAGCCGATCGCGCCCTTGCCCGGGCTCGACGGCAAGCCCGCCGCGCTGCTCAGCGTGACGCCCCGCCAGCGCCCGAACCGGCGGCGGCCCGACCCGCAAGTCAATGTTGACGCCCCCGTCAGGTTCCCTTAGCCTTCGCGTGATGGCTGCGCCTGCCCGCGAGCACGACTACGACTGGCTCGTCGTCGGCTCGGGCTTCGGCGGAAGCGTCGCCGCGCACCGGCTGACCGAGAAGGGCTACCGCGTCGCGGTGGTCGAGTCGGGCAGGCGCTACGCCGACCACGAGTTCCCGCGCTCGACATGGGACATCCGGCGCTACTTCTTCGCCCCCCGGCTCGGGCTGCACGGGATCTTCCGCCTGTCGCTGTTCAAGGACGTCTCGGTCGTCAGCGGCGCGGGCGTCGGCGGCGGCAGCCTCGGCTATGCGAACACGCTGTACCGCGCGCGCCCGCGCTTCTACGAGGACCGGCAGTGGGCCGGGCTGGAGGAGGACTGGCAGGCCGCGCTCGCTCCGCACTTCGAGCAGGCGGAGCGGATGCTCGGCGTCACGACGGTCGCCAGCGACGACCCCGCCGACGAGCTGCTGCGCGAATACGGCCGCCGGATCGGCGCCGAGCAGACCTACGCCAAGACGAACGTCGGCGTCTTCTTCGGCACGCCGGGCACGACCGTCCCCGATCCCTACTTCGACGGCGCCGGCCCCGCCCGCACGGGCTGCGTCGCCTGCGGGCGCTGCATGGTCGGCTGCCCCGTCGGGGCGAAGAACACGCTCGTCAAGAACTACCTCTGGCTCGCCGAGCACGCGGGCTGCCGCATCGTCGCCGAGCGCGAGGTCGTCGACGTGCGCCCGCTGGGCGCAGGCGACGGCGCCGACGGCTACGCGGTCACGACAGAGCGCACCGGCGCCTGGCTGCGCAAGGACCGCCGCACGATCACGGCGCGAAACGTGGTGCTCGCCGCCGGCCCGCTCGGCACGAACAAGCTGCTGCAGCGGTGCAGGCACAACGGCTCGCTGCCCAACGTGTCGCACCGGCTGGGCGAGCTCGTGCGCACCAACAGCGAGGCGATCCTCGCCGTCACCGCGCCCGACGACAGCGTCGACTTCACCAAGCGCGTCGCGATCTCCGGCTCGATCTTCCCCGACGAGAACACGCACATCGAGACGGTCAGCTACGGCCACGCCGGCGACTCGATGAGCCTGCTGCACACGCTGCTGATCGGCGACGGCACGAAGGTCACGCGGCCGCTGAAGTTCCTCGTCGCGATGCTGCGCCACCCGGTGACGTTCGTGCGGCTCTGCGACCCGCGCGGCTGGTCGCGGCGCACGATCATCCTGCTCGTGATGCAGACACTCGACAACGCGATCGCGCTGCGCCCGCGCCCGGGCCGGCGCGGCACGATGCGCCTGCAGACCGAGCAGGACCCCGAGAAGCCCAACCCGACCTTCATCCCGATCGCCAACGACGCCGCCGAGTGGATGGCCAGGAAGATCGGCGGCGTGCCGCAGAGCTCGCTGATGGAGGCGCTCGCGGCGATCCCGACGACCGCGCACGTGCTCGGGGGGGCGGTCATCGGGCGCTCGCCCGACGATGGGGTCGTGGACGCGCGCCACCGCGTCTTCGGCTACGAGAACCTGCTCGTCTGCGACGGGTCGGTCGTGCCGGCCAACGTCGGCGTCAACCCGAGCCTCACGATCGCCGCGCTGGCCGAGCGCGCGATGAGCTTCGTGCCGGCGGCCGGTGCGGCGAGCGAGGACGAGGCGCGGGCCATCCTGGCGGGGTAGGTGTCTCGCCGGCTGTCGCGCCCGTCTACCCTGAAGAGGCTGTGGCGACCGCAGAACCCCCGGAGGCAGATCGGCAGGCAGCGCCAGCGCCCGAGGCCGGCCGCCCGACCTCCAGCATGCCGAAGTAGGCCGTCAACCCGGTGATCGCGAGCGCGCTCAGGTGGTGGGTGAGGGGCCCACGAGGACGCACCGGCGTGACGGCGCCGGCTGGGTGCACCGCGTAGTCCTGCCATCCCGACATGCACTCGACGATCGAGCCTTCCGGGATCCCGGCGGCCCGGCTGCGCACCACCTGGGCGAGTGTGAACCCGTGCATCACGTCGCCCTGGCGCACCGGGGCGGTGTAGGTCGCGCCCTGCATCCACGCCCGGTTGGCGGGGTCGATGGACAACAGGATCGTCCGGCACAGCACCTCGCCGTCGGCCGGCTCCGGGACCTCGCTCCGGCCCAGCGAGAAGTGCCGGGGCTCGAGCGTGCCGGTCGGGAGCTCGCTGACCACGATCTGGCGGTTCCCGGCGCTACTCATCCCGTGGCGCCTGGGGGTCGATGTGCACGTGGCGCTGCGCGAACAGCCAGCGGCCCCCCTGCTTCGCCAGTGTGTCGCGGTAGACGCCCGTCACCCGCAGCTTCGGAGGGGCGGCCTCGGTGGTGGCC
>JAHWJE010000375.1 GCA_019348575.1 Actinomycetota bacterium
CTGAAGTCTATAGGTCGGCGCTGAGGTTTGATCAAGCTCGATCGTTCGCGGACCGGCGTCGGGGGGTACCCGCCCCCGCGCGGAGTGTTCACCCGCGTCGCAGAACGTCGAGACCCTGGCCCCGCCCCGATCAAGGGTGGGCCAGGGGATTGGCGGCGCCAGCGTGGCTCCGGAGTCGCGTGCAGCCACGGGCCGCCGGGAACGGCATCGAGCGTCAAACACGCGAAAGCCCCGCGCTAGCAGGGCTCTTCAAGTACCGCTACGGGGATTCGAACCCCGGTTTCCGCCGTGAGAGGGCGGCGTCCTAGTCCCCTAGACGATAGCGGCGCGGGACGGCCTGAAGCGTAGCGAAGGGTGGCGCGTCCGGCCCGCGGCGCCGTAGCCGGCAACGGCCGCGACGCGTCGCTAAGGTTGGTGGCGCACCGGCGGATGTGGCGGAATTGGTAGACGCGCGGCGTTCAGGTCGCCGTGAGTGCAAGCTCGTGGAGGTTCGAGTCCTCTCATCCGCATAGGTCGATCGGCCGGCGGCGGGGCGCCGGCCCTACCTCCGCTCCACGAACAGCGCCTGCGCGCAGACCCCGAACGGGCCGTGCAGGTCGTGCAGCAGGCCGGTCGACAGCCCGATGCCGGACGCATCGGAGATCGTCCGCGCATCCAGCCCGATCCACTCCCCCGCGGGCTCGCGGTGCAGGTGGACCGTCAGCTCGGTGTTGACGAACAGCCATTCGTCGAACGGCAGGATCCAGCTCAGCCCGTTGGCGAAGTCCGCAGCGGCGGGCGGCGCCTGCGACCGCGTCGGGCGCCGACGGTGCCGTACCTCGGGCGTCCTGCGGCGCGCACCGGATCTCTGAGCGTCGGCCAAGCACGTCGGCGCGCCGCTCGCGATGATCCCCGCGTGGCGCGCATCCTCGTCGTCGACGACGACCCCGACATCCTCACGCTCGTGCGCATCGCGCTCGAGGGCTCGGGCCACGAGGTGCTGACGGCGCCCGACGGCGAAGCTGGCCTCGGCGCTGCGCGCGAGCAGCAGCCGGACCTCGTCCTCGCCGACTGGACGATGCCGCGGCTGACCGGCATCGAGATGCTCGCCCGCATGCGCACGGACCCGGCGACGGCGGGGATCCCGTTCATCCTCCTGACGGCCCGCGCGCAGCAGGCAGACGAGCCCGGGATCGACGGGTTCCTGGCCAAGCCGTTCAGCCTGACCGACCTCACGGCGAGCGTCGACGCGGTCCTCGCCCGCCGCGCTTCGGGAGCGTAAGCTCCGCGCGGCATGCAGGACGGCGAGCATCGCGATCTCATGCTCGCGGCCATCGCGGCCGAGGGCGAAGCCCACGCGGCGCTGCTTGCGGGCGACACGGAGGCGGCCGCGGCGGCCTACGCGCGCGCCGTCGAGAGCTATCGCGCCTCGTGGGCGGTCGCGCCGCCAAAGAGCTACGGGCGGCTCGTCGGGCTGCAGAAGGCCGCCGTGCTCGGCGGGAGCGGGCGCGCGGCGGCCGACGAGGTTCGCGCCGCGCTCGCCGGCGATCCCGATGCCGCCGGCTCGCCTGTCGCGTCCTACGTGCTCGCGGTCGCCGCGCTGATCGTCGGCGACGACAGCGCGGTCGCGCCGCTCGCCGACGTGATGGAGCCGCGCGGCGGCGCGTTCGAGCGCACGGCCGCGGCGCTGCGCGCGCTGGCCGCCGGCGACGGCGAGGCCTACGCCGCGGCGGCCGCCGCGATCGCCGACGACTTCGCCGCCCGCGAGGAGCATCTGACCGGCGTCGCGATCGCCGACACGGCGATCATGCTCGAGATCGTCGCCCGCGAGCGCGGGCTTGCCGCCGGGCTGCAGAGCCCGCTCGTGGTCCTGCCCTGACGCCGCTCGGCGTCAGCCCGCAGCGACCCGCTCGGCGCCGCTGTAGACGTTGACGCTCGCGCCGCGCGCGAAGCCCGCCAGCGTCATCCCGCGGTCGGCCGCCAGCTCGACGGCAAGCGAGGTCGGCGCGCCCACGCCGACGAGGATCGGCGCGCCCGCGACGGCCGCCTTCTGGACGAGCTCGAACGACAGCCTCCCGCTGACGCAGAGGATGCGTCCGCGCAGCGGCAGCAGCCCGTCGAGCAGCGCACGGCCGACCACCTTGTCCATCGCGTTGTGGCGCCCGACGTCCTCGCGCACGAGCAGCGGCTCGCCGCGCTCGTCGAACAGCCCGGTGGCGTGCATCCCGCCGGTGCGGGCGAAGGCCGGCTGGCGCAGGCGCTCGGGCAGCGCGGCGAGCATCACGCGCGGGACGCGCGGTCCCGCCGGCAGCAGCGGCGCCTGGACCGCGACCTCCTCCAGCGATCCCTTCCCGCAGACGCCGCACGACGACGTCGTGTAGAAGCGCCGCGCGCCGGGATCGCGCAGCAGCGGCCCCTGCACGTCGACGACGTTCGCGGCGAGATCGCCGGTCGGTCCCGCGCTGCGCGCGCCGGCGATCAGCCCCTCCCCGTAGAGGAAGCCGAGCGCGAGCTCCTCGTCGTGGCCGGGCGTGCGCATCGTGACCGTCAGCGCGGCGCCGTCGACGCGGATCTCCAGCGGCTCCTCGACGGCGAGCTCGTCGCGCTCGCCGTCGCGCCGCACGACGGTCGTCATGCGGCCCGCGACGGGCTCGGCGGGTGCGCTCATGGCAGCGCGCACGTGTGCTACAGGCCCATCCCTGACCGATACCCGCCGCGACGGTCGGCTCGAACCAGCGG
>JAHWJE010000376.1 GCA_019348575.1 Actinomycetota bacterium
GTGCCCGTGTGGCGCGAGGCCGCGTGGGAGGCAGCGGAACGTCTGCTCCCCGAGCTGGCCGAGGTGCTGGCGTGACGGTGGCCCCCCCGGCGCCCGTTCCTGCCGCGGCGGGTGGCGGGGAGGAGCCCTTCGCGCCGCGCATGCGCTGGTGGGGCTGGGGCGTGGACGGCGACGCGCCGCCCGTGCCACCGGCCGTGGAGGCGCTGCTGCGCGCTGCGATCGGCTGGGCGCCGCGGTCCACGCCGGCGGTCGCCCTCCAGGACGTCGCCCTGCCCCAGCCCGCGCTGGCGCGCGCCGTGCGCAGCGAGCTGGAGGCGATCGTGGGCGCGGGTCACGTGCGAGACGACCGTCTCATGCGGGTCGCGCACGCCGTCGGGCGCAGCCTCACCGACCTGCTGCGCATACGGGCCGGCGACGGGTCGACCGCACCCGACGCCGTCGTCTTCCCCGCCGGCCACGACGAGGTGGCCGCGGTGCTGGCCGCCTGTGCACGGGCGGGCGTGGCCGTCGTGCCCTTCGGCGGAGGGACCAGCGTGGTGGGCGGCGTGGAGACCGTGCGCGAGGGCTTTGACGGAGCGATCGCGCTGGACCTCGCGCGCCTGGCCACCGTCGACGTCGACGAGCGCTCGCTGCTGGCCACGCTGGGCGCGGGCCTGACCGGACCGCAGGCCGAGGCCGCGCTCGCCGCCCGCGGCCTGACGCTCGGCCACTTCCCCCAGTCCTTCGAGTTCGCCACCGTCGGCGGGTTCGTGGCCACCCGTTCGGCGGGCCAGTCCTCCACGGGCTACGGGCGCATCGACGCCCTGGTGCGTGGCCTGCGGATGGCCACACCCGCCGGCGAGCTCGCCGTCGCACCGGTGCCCGCCAGCGCCGCCGGACCCGCCCTGCGCGAGCTGCTCGTCGGCTCCGAGGGCACCCTGGGCGTCATCACGCAGGCCACGCTGCGCGTGCACCGCGCGCCGGCCGCTACGCGCACCGAGGCCTGGGCCTTCCCGACGTTCGCCTCGGGCTGCGAGGCCTTCCGCGCGCTCGAGCAGGGCGGCGCGGCCGGGACGATCATGCGCCTGTCCGACGAGGACGAGACCCGGATGACCCTGGATATGGCCGCCGATCGCTGGGTACGGGGCTACCTGCGCCTGCGCGGGCTGGGCACGCCGTGCCTGGCCATCGTCGCCCACGAGGGCACCGCGCGGGGGGTGCGCTTGCGCTCGCTGGGGGCGCTGCGCACCCTACGTCGGGCGGGCGCCGTCTACCTGGGCACCGGCGCGGGCGAGGCCTGGCGCCGCGGACGCTTCGCCGCGCCCTACCTGCGCGACGCGCTGCTGGATCGCGGCGTGCTCGTCGAGACCCTCGAGACGGCCACGACGTGGAGTGGTCTGGCCGACCTGCGCGCGGCCGTGCGCGCCGCCCTGCACGAGGTGCTGGGCGAGGCGGGGACACCGCCCCTGGTGGCCTGCCACGTCTCCCACCTCTACCCCACCGGTGCCTCGCTGTACTTCACCGTCATCGCCCGCCAGGCCGTCGGTAGGGAGGTCGAGCAATGGCGGGCGGCCAAGCGCGCGGCCAGCGAGGCGATCGTCGCCCACCGCGCCACGATCACCCACCACCACGCCGTGGGCCGCGACCACGCCCCCTGGCTGCATCACGAGACGGGCGCGCTGGGCCTCGAGGCGCTGCGCGCCCTGAAGGCCACGGTGGACCCCGCGGGGATCATGAACCCCGGCAAGCTGCTTCTGGTCGCGTAGACGGTGAGAACCCGGGTCGCCTCGACGAGATCACGCCCCAGATGATCGAGGCCTGGCGCTCCGCGCTCGCACCGCCGTGTTCAGCGGCCTGCGTCAGGCATGATCGCCAAGGCCGACATCCTCAGGTACAAGGAGCCGCCGGTCACGACCAGCACGCTCGCAACCTGAGCCGGCGCCCGCGTCGCAGCATTTCAGCGGGCAGACCGCGCGGAGGTCGCGGCACCGAGGGCGCCGCTCGCCGCGGGCGCGGCGTCGATGGCTCGGCGGGCGACCGCGGCGACGGCGGCTCCCGCGAGCGCGAGCACCGCCAGGAGCCCCCACGCGAGGCTGTAGGACACGCCCGCGAGCGCACCGAAGATCACCGGCCCGGCCGCAGCGCCCACGTAGACGCCGGTCTGGGTTATACCGGTGGCGGTCGCCGGGGCCCCACGGTTGCGGGAGACCACGGCGAACTGGAACACCCCCGGCCAGCCCCAGCCGCACCCCATGGCCACCAGGGCCCCGATCACCAGCAGCCAGTGCCCCGAGAGGGCGAGCAGCAGATACCCCACCGAGCCCGCGACGAGCAACAGCGCACAGGCGCGTAGGCCCTCGCTGCCGCGGCGATCGACCAGCCCCCCGGCCGTGACCCGGATGAGTACGGAGGTCAAGCTGGCCGCGGCGAGCAGCAGGCCGGCGGCGCCCTGCTCGACGCCCTCGGCCACCGCGGCGCTGACCAGGAAGGCCGCGGTGGAGTTCCCGCCCATGGAGCCCAGGGCCGCCGCGGCGCTCAGTGCCACGAGGAGACGCGACCGGGTCTGCAGATGTCCCGTGCGCGCCCGGGGCGGGACATGGTCGGAGGTCAGCCGCCCGCCCACGACCGTCACCACGAGCGCCGGCAGCACGGCGACGGCGAACACGGCGCGCCAGCCGACGGTCAGTGCCAGCGCCGGCACGGACAGGCCGCTCAGCAGGACGG
>JAHWJE010000377.1 GCA_019348575.1 Actinomycetota bacterium
GCACAGCGCACGCAGGACGCGCTCGGCGGGCGGCACGCGAAAGACGGGGCCCGCGTCCTCACCCGTGATCGCCGCCAGCCGGCGCTCATCGCTTGCGCAGGAGACGAAGTGGTGGTCGTGGTTGCCCGGGATGAAGCGCACGGTCCTCACGCAGCGGTTGACGAACGCGAAGAACGGGCGCGACCGTTGGACGGCTGTGTGCAGCGGCCCGAAGATCAGCTCGAACAGGTCGCCGTTGATCAGCAGCTCGTCGGCCCAGTCAAGCTGCGGCGCGAGGCGCTCGAGCGCCAGCGGGTGGTGAGCGAGCTCGTCGCCGGAGCCGAAATGCAGGTCGGAGATGACGAGCCGGCGCGTGGCAGCCGGCGGCTCTGCTGACGCTTGCGCGGTCGGGCTCACATAGACCGTTATCGGTCCGATGCGCCGGGGGATGAGGGGCACGTGCCCGGATTGGCGTTTCTTCTACGGACCTGCGCACGAGCGCCCTAGAATCGGTTGGGCCATGTCGTCTCCCGACCTCTTCGTCGTATGCAAGAACTGCCAGGCAGAGGTCAGCCCGTACGTGACGGAATGTCCGTATTGCGGTACCCGTCTGCGCAAGCGCGCGCCGCGGATCGAGCGCCCTGACGCGCCGGCCAAGCCCGCCAAGGCGCCCAAGCGCGGGCCGCGCGTCGGCAGGCGCGACCGCGCCCACGCCAAGCAGCCCAAGGCGACGCCGCGGCTGGGCAAGCTGCGCACCGGCGAGATCCCCGGCATCCGCGGCGAAGAGCACGGCCGGCCCTACGCGACGATCGTGCTCGTCGCCCTGTCGTTCGGGCTGTGGCTGTCGCTGGCGTTCTACGTGCGCGCCGACTTCGCGGTCACGGCCGTCGGCGGCGATCCCTGGCGCTTCTTCACCGCCGCGCTGCTCAACGACGGCGTGGCCGCGCAGTTCGCCGCCGTCCTCGGCATCGGGCTCTTCGGCTGGCTGCTCGAGCGCCGCCACGGCGCGATCGCGGTCGTGCTGCTGTTCTTGCTGTGCGGTCCGGGCGCGCTCGCCGCCGCCGCCGCGGTAAACGTCGAGTCGCTCGTGTTCGGCTCCCACGGGGCGGCACTCGGGCTGCTCTGCGCCTGGCTCGTCCCCGTGCTGATCGCGCGCAGCCGCGGCGACCGCGATGACGAGGCCGACCTGCTCGGGGTGCTCGTCATCGCAGCCGTCCTGCTGCTCGTGCCGCTGCTCTCGCAGGGCAGCGCGCTCGCCGGGCTCTTCGGCGCCGCGTTCGGCGCCCTCGCGGGGCTCGGCCTCGCGGCCACGCGCCGGTCGCGCGCATGAGCGAGTCGCGCTACAGCGCCGAAGAGGTCGATGCCGCCGTCGAGGCGCTGTCTGACCCCGAGCGCTTCGGGCACGCGCAGGAGATCGTCACGCACGCCGCGCCCGGACTGCAGCGCGTGCTCGGCGCGGCGCTGCAGCAGGGCGGCTGGTTCGACCAGGCGCACGACGCGCAGCTCAGCGCGGCGGCCGCGACCGACGACCCGTCCGAGCGCGTCGCCGCGGTGCAGGCGCTCGTCGAGGAGGAGACCCGGCTGGGGATGCTCGTCGGCGTGTCGGTCGGCTTCGAGCTGGCGCGGGAGCTTGCCGCGCGGCGCAACAGCCGGGAGGACAGCGCGGGATGACCCACGCGATCGTGCTCGTCGAGGCCGAGCGCGACGTGATGTCGACGCTCGGGGGAGCGCTCGCCGAGGTCGAGGGCGTCCGCGAGGCCTACTCGGTCACCGGCGAATGGGATTTCGTCTGCATCGTGCACGTCAAGCGCCACGAGGATCTGGCGCGCATCGTGACGGCTCAGATCTCGTCGATGCACGGCGTCGCGCGCACCCACACGATGGTCGCCTTCGAGGCGTTCTCCAGGCACGACCTGGAGACGATGTTCTCGATCGGGCAGTGAAGCGCCGGGCTCCGGCGTCTCGCGACGTCTCGCTCATCGCGGGTCGCCGGGATCGACGCGTCAGAATGGGTTCGCTGCCCGCGATCAAGCCCGACCGGCACGGAGGAACGGCGTGATCGAGTGGGCGGACTTCGAGAAGGTCGACATGCGCGTCGGGCGGATCTCCGAGGTGGAGGACTTCCCCGAGGCACGCAAGCCGGCGTGGAAGCTGCGGATCGACTTCGGCCCGGAGATCGGGCAGAAGCGCTCGTCGGCGCAGATCAGGAACTACACGCGTGAGGAGCTCGAGGGCCGCCTCGTCGTCGCCGTCGTGAACTTCCCGCCGCGCCAGATCGGGCCGGTGCGCTCGGAGGTGCTCGTGCTCGGGGCCGTCGCCGACGACCATCCGGTCCTGCTGCTCGCGCCCGACGCCGGCTCGCAGCCCGGCGACCGGATCCTGTGAGCCCGACGGGCTAGGGCTGCGCGACGGCGCCACCGGTGCCCGGTGCGGCCGCGGTCGCGGCCCCTGTTTCGGCGGCGGCGACCGCGCCGAGCGTCCCGGAACCGGCGAAGGGGTCCAGGCACAGGTCGCCGGGCCGCGAGGACGCCTGCACGAAGCGGCGCACCAGCCCCTCCGGCTTCTGGGTCGGGTAGCCGGTCTTCTCGCGCCCGGTGGGGGAGACGATCGTGTGCCAGATCACGCTCACCGGCATCTTCCCGCGCGCCGCGCGCTCCGGCGAGACGAGCCCCGGCGCCATGTACGGCTCCCGCTCGACCGCCTCGCCGTCTAAGA
>JAHWJE010000378.1 GCA_019348575.1 Actinomycetota bacterium
GAGGGGCGCGAGCTCGGCGACGTCACGACGCTGCGCGACCCGTCGGTCATGGCGCAGCTCGAGGAGCGGATCGCGGCGCGGCGCGACGACGCCGACGCGTAGGCGCCGGGCCTCCCGCTGCGGTCGTCGCAGCCGGCCGACGCGCGAAGTCGTGCTTCGCCCTTCATCGCCGCGAGCGGCGCCCTCCCGGTCGCGTCACTCAGGCGTCGGCGAACGGCAGCCGGTCGGCGAGATCGGTGATCTCGAAGACGCGGTGAACCTGCCTGGGCCCGCGCAGAAGCGAGAAGCGGCCTTCCGACGAGCGCTCGGCAGCCATCACGAGCAGGCGAATGCCGGTCGAGTCGATGAACTCGAGCTGGCCGAGGTCGACGACGATCGACCCGACGTCGCTGGACTCGACGCGCCGCAGCTCCTCCTCGAGGCGCGGGGCGCCGTCGAGGTCGAGCTCGCCGATGAGCTCGATCACGTGGGCGTCACCCTCGCGCTCACTGCGCAGGGCGAGGCTTCCCAGCTTGCTTGTGTGCACGGCGCGCTCGCCGTCATCCCCCGCCATCGATCCCTTTCCGTTCAGACGACGATCGGCTGGACTCGCTTCCACAACCGATGCACGTAACGGTATCAGCGGGCGTCGCGCTGGCCCTGCGTTCGCAGCTTGAGGCCGTCGAGCGCGGGAGAGCTGCCAGCCGCGCGAAGGTGCGCTGCGTTCACACCTTGCGGAACTGCGGAACCCAAGAGCCGTCGTCTGCGCGGCTGAAGTCCTGGAACAGAGCCGGCGCTTCGACGCGCATCATCTCCGCGACCTGGGCGAACACCGTCCGCAGCTCCTCTTCGGCGCCGGTCGACGTTCGCATCTCGATGACGTGGCGGAGGGTGCGGAGGTTCGCCGTCCAGATGATGTCGGTGCTCAGCCCGAGCGGCGCAAGGCGCCGCAGCGCGGAGGTGATCTCCTTCTTGACGGCGAACGGGATGCCTTCGTCGTCGAGCCCGAGCTCTTCGGCGGCGGAGACCTGAAACTCCTCCAGCTGCTCGACGAGGTTGACGACCTGGTCGCGGATCGGCTCCAGGGCGGCGGGCACGCGAAACCCGATGTCGGTGAGGCGCACGTAGCGCAGGCTCTCCTGGCTGAATGCCGAGCCGGCCCGGTGCCTGACGAGCTCGTGGGTGAAGACGCGGGACACGTTGCGGAACGCGAAGGTGTAGTTCGCGTGCTCCAGCACGCTCCCGTGGAGACTGCTCAAGAGGTTGCCCAGGTACTCGTGCTGGTCGCGCCGCACCCGCGTGACGTTCTTGTTGAGGCCCGGCTCCCAGCTGCGATAGCAGACGCGGCCACAGAACTCGATGAGCAGCTGTGCGGCGTTGGGCTCGCCCGGCGACGACTCCTCCCGCCGGCGCTCCAGCCACGAGCCGGCAGCGACATCGTCCAGGTACGCGCGCATCGCATCGGCGTCAACCGAGGGCCTGGCGATGAGATGGACGGAGGGCGCCGTTTCACGCATGTCTGAAGAGGTTGCCGGATCAGGGATTGTCGCGCTCATGCCGGGCATCCTGTCGGCGGCGCCGGACGGACATGCCTTCGTGCGCTCAGACGCCCTGCTCGACGGCGGCGCGCAGGACCCGCTGCACGACGGCGTCGAGGTCGTCGGTCACGTGCAGGAGGTCGAGATCGCCGATGTCGATGTTGCCGTCGGCGGCGACCCGCTCGCGCAGCCAGTCCACGAGCCCCGACCAGTAGCCCGCGCCGACGAGGATGACCGGGAACGAGCGGATCTTCTGCGTCTGGATCAGGCACAGCGCCTCGAAGAGCTCGTCGAGCGTGCCGAGGCCGCCGGGCAGCACGACGAACGCGTTGGCGTAGCGCACGAACATGACCTTGCGGCAGAAGAAGTAGTGGAAGTCCAGCGACTGGTCGACCCATTTCCCGCCGTCGCCGTGCTCGAAGGGCAGGTCGATGTTCAGGCCGATCGAGTGTCCGCCGGCCTCGTGCGCACCGCGGTTGGCGGCCTGCATCGCGCCCGGCCCGCCGCCCGTGATGACCGCGAAGCCGGCCTGGGCCAGGCGACGTCCGACCTCGCACGCAAGCTCGTAGTCGGGCGAGCCGGGCGGCGTCCGCGCGGAGCCGAACACGGAGACCGCGCGGTGCAGCCCCGACAGCTCGCGAAAGCCCATCTCGAGCTCCGCCGACATCCGCTCCACGCGCGTCGCGTCGCTGATCTCGTGGGCGACGGCCCCCTCCTGGGCGCCGATCAGCTCCTCGTCCGGCGTGGCGGGTCGGCGGACCATCCACACCGACTGTAGAGCCCCCGCTCGGCGCGCTTGCCCGGACCGGCGCACGATCGTGCTGCTACAGGTCGGCGCCGGCCATCGCCTCGCGGGGCGTCTTCGCCGCGCCGCGTGCTCCGTCGCCCTGCGGCGCCGGGCCGGACGGCGCGAGCAGAAAGATCTCGACGGCGATGTCGGGGTCGATGTGGTTGTCGCTCAGAAACGCGGTCACCTTGCGCCCGAGGATCGTCTCGATGCCGTCGATCAGGTCGTGGCGCATCGTGCCCTGAAAGGCCTTGCGCATCGTCAGCACGAGCTCGTCGAGGTCGTCTGAAACGAGGCTGCGCTCACCTGTGGTCAGCGTGTCGCGCAGCACGACGGTGACGACATCGTCGTTGAAGTACGTGTGCGCCTTCGTCGG
>JAHWJE010000379.1 GCA_019348575.1 Actinomycetota bacterium
GACCCGCGATCCGAGGAGCCCAAGCACCCGTGTCCCAGCACCGCGAGCCCATCACCGCGTTCGGCGCCCCGGCCGCCATCGGTCCCTACAGCCACGCGATCCGCGCGGGCGACCTGCTGTTCTGCTCTGGCCAGCTCCCGCTTGACCCCGACTCCGGCGAGCTCGCCGGCGACAAGCCGGGCGAGCAGGCGACGCGCTGCCTGGAGAACCTGCAGGCCGTCTGCGCCGCCGCGGGGGCCGGTCTCGCCGACGCCGTGCGCTGCACCGTCTACGTGACCGACATGGCGGCGTTCGGCGAGGTCGACGAGGCCTACGCGAAGTTCTTCGAGGCTGACCCGCCGGCGCGCGTGGCGATCGGCGTCGCCGCGCTGCCGAAGGGCGCGCAGGTCGAGATCGACGCCGTCGTCGCGCTTCCCGGCTGAGCGTCGTGTTGCTGCGGCGGACGCTGACGCAACGCGTGGCGCGCCGCGCGCGCGTCGGTCGGGATCGGGTCGATCGACGCGTTCGCGCCTAGTCGGGCGCGAGGTGTGCGAGCAGCGCGTCGAGCGATGCGACGACGCGATCTGCGGCGAGGTCGAGCAGCAAGCTGCCGTGCTCGCGATCGATCTCGCTCGGCCGCCCGTGGTATCCGTGCGGCGGGACGTGCGCGTGGGGTGGCGCGACGAGCTCGACCGCGCCGCCCGGCGGCCCGCCGCTCTCCTCGACGTCCTCCGCCAGCTCGGGGCGCACGAGGTCGGGAACGATCGCCTGCGTCACCGACAGCTCGACCGCTGCTCCGTGCCCGTGCCCGCCGTTCTCGCTGAAGCCCGCGAGGTCACGCGTCTCGTCGGCCGGCAGCGTCTCCCACCAGTCGACGAGCGCGACGAACGCCTCGGGGAACTCCTCGCTGACGGCCTCCGCGGCGAGCCTCACCGGCGCGGCGTTCTCGACGTGCGCGTTGAGCACGACGACGCCTGCGAACCCCGACCGGAACAGGCTGCGAAACAGCTCCTCGACCAGCGCGACGACGACGCTCGGCGCGATCGCCAGCGTTCCGGGGTGGCGGCGCGTCTCGACGCGGCAGGGCGCGTACGAGAGCTCCGGCAGGACGACCAGGCGCGGCCGGCGCGTCCCGACGCGCTCGGCGAGCTCGCGCGCGATGAACGTGTCGGTCCCCAACGGCGCGTGCGGTCCGTGGTACTCGACGCTGCCGGTCGGCAGCAACGCCACCCTGCCCCGCAGCGCCCCGTCGTCGACGTCGCGGCCCACCTGGTCAAGCAGCCTGCACGGCGATCGCTGGCTCATCGCGACCCGCACCTCCCGGGACTTGGAAACCACCCACGATAGCCGCGACCGGACGTCCCCCGGCAGCGTCTCGGGCGCGCCGCGACCGGTTCTTTCGCGACGCCGCGGTCGCAGCGATTCGTCGCGCGGATCTCGCTCAGCGAGCGGTATCGCGCTCTCCTTGGCATGATCTGCGCATGCGCCGCCTCGAAGATGAGCTCAACGAACTGACCCACCTGGACATCGAGCCCTTGCTCGAAGAGATCAAGGCCGAAGGCGGGGGCCTGGAAGGCCTCGGCACGATCATCGAGCGCATCGTCCTGCCGCTCCTCGGCGCTCACAAGCTGGCGATCCTCCGGCTCGCCCGCGAGGTGGCCGAGCTTCAAGCGGCCGTCGCCGGCGAAGACGCCGGCGACTAGTTGGTGGAACCTGACGACTCACGCGACCCCGTCGCCCCGCGGAAGCCGCTTCGTCGCTACCGACCGTTCGGGGGCGCGCGCGATCGGGAAATGTGACGGGTGAAAGCGAAGGAGGAAGCCATGACCCATCACGAGCATGATCTGACGCTGGACGGCAAGCGCGCCGCGATCGCAGTCGGCCCGCTGTACGAGGAGATCGAGGCGCTGTATCCGCTGTACCGCCTGCGGGAGGCCGGCGCGACGGTGCAGGTCGTCGGCGCTGAAGCGGGTGCGACGCTTCCCGGCAAGCGAGGCGACGAGATCACGACCGAGCGTGCCGCCGGCGACCTGACGGCGGACGACCTCGACATCCTCGTGGTCGCCGGCGGCTACGGGCCGGACAAGCTGCGGATGGATGAGGGCATCCGCTCGCTTGTTCGAGGCATGGACGAGCAGGGCAAGCCGATCGCGTTCATCTGCCACGCCGGCTGGGTCCTGATCTCGGCGGGGACCGTCGCGGGCAGGCGCATGACCGGCAACCCGGCGATCGAGGACGACGCGCGCAACGCCGGCGCCGAGTGGGAGGACGCCGAGGTCGTCGTCGACGGACACCTCATCTCCTCGCGTCGCCCGGACGACCTGCCGGCGTTCATGCGCGCGACGATCGAGGTCGCCGCGCGCGCGCCCGTGACGGCGTAGCTCGACGAGGGACCGCCGCGCGCCGACGAGCGCGGCGGTCACTCCGTCGCTTCGGCGAGCGGCACATGAACGCGCTCTCGAACGGCTCGTCGTCGATCGTCCCGCGGATCCAGGGCGGAACCTCGGCACGCCTCACGGCTGCTCGCGCAGCAGCGCGCGTCTGACCTTCCCGCTGGCGGTCTTCGGCAGCTCGGCGGCGAAGTCGACGCGGCGCGGGTACTTGTAGGGCGCGGTCTGCGCCTTGACGTGGTCCTGCAGCGCTCGGGCGAGGTCGCGCGACGGGTCGTGGCCGTCGCGCAGGACGACCACGGCGCGGA
>JAHWJE010000037.1 GCA_019348575.1 Actinomycetota bacterium
CGCGTCGGCCGGCGGCGGCAGGGTGCGGGCAGGGCGGCCGGATTGCAGCGCGCCGATCAGCTCCTTCAGCCAGGCCTCTTCGGCGACCGCTGCGCGATCGCCTGACCGCGCGGTGCGGACGACGCGGTCGTGGCGGCGCTCGGCCTGCTCGAGGTCGGCGTAGATCAGCTCGGTCTCGATCGTCTCGATGTCCGCGATCGGATCGACGCGGCCGTCGGGATGGATGACCGACTCGTCGTGGTGGGCCCGCACGACGTGGACGATCGCGTCGGTCTCGCGGATGTTCGCCAGGAAGCGGTTGCCGAGGCCCTCGCCGCTGTGCGCGCCGGCGACGAGCCCGGCGATGTCGTGGAAGCCGATCGTGTCCGGCACGATCTCCGACGCGCGCACGATCCGGGCGACTGCATCGAGCCGCTCGTCGGCGACGGGCACGACTGCGACGTTCGGCTCGATCGTCGTGAACGGGTAGTTCGCGGCGTCGGCGCCGGCCCGCGTCAAGGCGTTGAACAGCGACGACTTGCCGGCGTTCGGCATCCCGACGATGCCGACCTTCACCGCTTGACCCGTCCGGTGCTGCCGACGAGCGCCCCCAGCAGCGCGCCCGCCGCGATGTCCGACGGGTAGTGCACGCCGAGGTACACGCGCGAGATCGCCATCGCGGTCGCGGCCGGGTACAGCGGCGCGCCCGGCAGCAGCACGCCGTACGCGCGCGCCGCCGCGAACGAGGAGGAGGCGTGCGCGGACGGGAAGCTCAGCGACGTCGGCGTGGAGATGAGCGCCGGCAGCTTCTCGAGCTGCGGGCGCTTGCGCCGCACGACGGTCTTCAGCAGGGTGTTGAGCGCGTATGCGAAGAGCACCGAGCGCGTCGCGCGCAGCCACTGGCCGCGCCGGCGCCGGTCCAGCAGGGCACCGGCGAGGCCGAGCGTCAGCCAGACCGCCGCGTGCTCGCCCAGCCGCGAGAAGCGGCGGATCGGCAGTTCCACGGCGGGATCGTGGGCGTGCTCGCGCAGCAGGCGGTAGAGGCGCAGGTCGACCTTCGCGATCGCTCGCGCGACGGGCCCGGCGCGCAGACGGGCGCGCAGCGATCGGCGTGCCGCGGGATCGGCGACGGGCGGCACGGGAGCGCAATTCACGGCGCGGACGATAGCCGCGCGCCCTGCGCCCGCCCGATCGTCACGATCCGACGCTCGTCCAGGGGCAGGCATGAGCGGCGGGGGAGCGGGCAGACTGTCGGCGTGCGGCTGGCCCTGATCGCGAACCCACGCTCGGGGACGGCTCGCGAGCCCGACGAGCTCGCGGCGCTGCTGAGCGCCGACGGCGCGGCCGTCTCCTGGGTCCCGATCGAGCAGGTCGCCGACCAGGCCGGCGGCGCACTGCAGGACGGGGCGCTGGAGGCGCTGCAGGACGCGGGCGCGCCGGACCGGATCGTGGTTGCCGGCGGCGACGGCTCGGTCGGGCCGGCGGCGCTGTGCGCAGCGCATCTGCAGGTCCCGCTCGCGGTGATCGCCGTCGGCACCGCGAACGACTTCGCGCGCGCGAAGGGGCTGCCGCTCGACGACCTGCCCGCGGCGTGCGCTCTCGCGCGCGACCCGGCCGCCGTCACGCGCCACGCCGAGCTCGGCATCGCCGGCGAGCGCCCGTTCGTCAACGCCTCGGCCGCGGGCCTGTCGGTCGTCGCCGCCCACGCCGCCAAGCCGCACAAGCCGCGCCTCGGGACGCTGGCCTACGCGATCGGCGCGATCAAGGCCGGGACCACGGCGGCGCCGCTGCGCTGCGCCGTCTCCTGCGACGGGGAGCGCTGGTACGACGGCCGCGCGTGGCAGGTGATCGTCGGCGTCACCGGGGCCTTCGGCGCCGGCAGCGAGCTCGGCGACACGAGCGCCCACGACGAGCGGCTCGACGTCGCCGTCGTGCCGGCGGGCTCCCGCGTCGGCCTCGTGCGCCGCGCCCTGGCGATGAGGATGGGACGGCTCACGCAGCAGTCCGACGTCGCCCACGGACGGGCCGCCGTGATCGACGTCGAGCTCGCGGGGCAGCCGGCGTTCAACGTCGACGGCGAGACGTGCCGCTGCGAACCGGCGCGCTTCACGCTGTATCCGGGAGGATTCGACGTCGTGACCGCGTCATGAACAAGCGCTGGCCGACGGCGATCGCGGCCGGCGCAGCCGCGTGGTACGCGAGCGACTCGCTGCGCCACCGCCGCGAGCAGGGCCAGGGCTACGAACTGCGCGGCAAGACGCTCGAGGTCGGCTCGCCCGAGTTCCTGCACGCGACCGAGGCCATCACGATGGCGCCGATCACGCGCGGCAACGAGATCGAGCTGTTCATCAACGGCGACCAGATCTTCCCGGCGATGATCGAGACGATGCGCGGCGCGCAGCACTCGCTGAACTTCCTCTCCTACCTGTACTGGAGCGGCGAGATCGGCAGCGAGATCGCGAGCGTGCTCTGTGCCAGCGCGAAGTCCGGCGTCGAGGTCAACGTCCTGCTCGACGCGGTCGGCAGCGCGCGGATGGATCGCAGGCTGATCCGCGAGATGGACAGCTCGGGCGTGACGTTCGCGTACTTCCGCCCGCCCAAGCCCTACGCCGTGCGCCGCCTGAACAACCGCACGCACCGCAAGCTGCTGATCGCCGACGGGAAGGTCGGGATGATCGGCGGCGTCGGGATCGCCGACCAGTGGACGGGCAACGCGCAGGACCCCGACCATTGGCGCGACACGCATGTACGCGTCCGCGGGCCGGTGGTGCGCGGCCTGCAGGGCGCCTTCGCCGAGAACTGGCTCGAGGCGACCGGCGACGTGCTCGTCGGATCGGCCTACCTCCCGGACCTGCAGCCCGTCAGCGACGACGCCGCGATGCAGGTCGTGCGCTCGACCGCGACCGTCGGCGACACGAACATCGAAGCGCTCTACTTCCTGGCGGTCGAGTGCGCGCGCAAGAGCCTGCATCTCACATCGGCCTACTTCGCGCCGCGTCCGGCGTTCGTCGAAGCGCTCACCGACGCCGCGCAGCGCGGCGTCGACGTGCGCGTGCTCGTCCCCGGTCCGTACACCGACAAGGAGTTCGTCCGCCAGGCGGGCCGCGCCACGTACGAGCAGCTGCTCGAGTCCGACGTGCGCGTCTACGAGTACAGCCCGACGATGATCCATGCCAAGACGCTCACGATCGACGGCGTCTGGTCCTCCGTCGGCTCGGTGAACTTCGACAACCGCTCGTTCCAGCTGCAGGACGAGGTCACCCTCTGCGTCTGCTCGGCCGAATTCGCAGGGCTGCTCGACGAGCAGTTCGAGCGCGACCTCGAGCGCTCGGACGAGATCAACCTCGCGCGCTGGAACGGCCGCGCGCCGGCCGCGCGCGTCAAGGAGGCCCTGATGACGCTCGTGCGACGCGAGCTGTAGCGCGGCGCCCGTCCAGCAGCGGGCCGGCCGCGGCGGACGATCCGCGCCCGCCTGCCGCGCCCGCCTGCCCGTAGAGCGCCGCCCTCGCGGCGAGATGGCCCGCGAGGGCGACAAGGCGTCACAGCGAGGCGCGACGCGCTCTACGCCGGGCTGGGTGCCCGGGAGTTGCCGCCGCCGGGCTTCCCCGGATCTCCGGGTCGCAAACCGCCGGCACGTCGGCGACGACGTCCTGGAACGTCGCGTGGTAGACGATTGCGGTGGCGAGAGCGCCGATCGAAGCGTGCGCAGTACCCGGATGCAGCGGCGGCCGATGCGGCTCGGGACGGCGGCCGGCCGCCGAACGCGACCCGCTGGGCCTACCGTTCGCGGCGGCCGGTGCCTTCCCCGCCGCGCACGGTGCCGGAGCGGCCGAGCAGCCGCTCGGCGAGCAGGCTGGCGCCCCGGACCGCCTCCGCGTAGCCGCTGCGCGCGCGCCCGCCGCCGAGCGGCATCCGCAGCGATGACGCAAGCCGCGGCCGCGGGCGCCGCCGCAGGGACTCGTCGTTGGTGACGGCGCCGCGCGCCATCCGCGCAACGACCTCGTCGTCGGACGCAGACGTCCGCCCGGCGCCGACCCAGGCGTAGCGCAACGCGAGTCCCGCGCCGAGATAGCAGACGCTGGCGACGTCGTGGCCGCGCCGCCCCAGCGGGCCGCGCAGCAGCCGCAGCGCAAGGCCCGACCGCACGCTGCACTTGGCGATCTTGAACAGCCGGCCGGGCGCGCCGTGCTCGAGGCTGTGCGCGGCGCGGCCCAGCCGCCGCTCGTTGAAGGCGGTGAGCGTGAGCTCGCTCAGGATCGCTGCGGTCTCGACGGTCCCAAGCGCCGTACGCGTCGGGTGGCCTTGCGGCAGGCCGGCGGCGACAAGCGCCAGCCGGGTCGCGGCCGCTCCGGTCGCCGCGGCGGTGCAGACGAAGATCGGTCCGAGCAGCAGCCGGCTGCGCGCCCACAGCGGCACCGCCGTCGTCGCGAGCAGCACCCCCGTGTAGGACCCGAGGTAACCGCCGGCGACCGCGTTCGCGCCGCCGATCGCGCGGGCCACGCGGGGGCGGCCGAGCAGGTCGGCGGCCACGGCGGCGGCGGCGAGGCCGCTGAAGCCGACCAGCGACCAGGCGCCGAGGTTCATCGGCGAGCGCGGCTTGAAGATGCGCAGCATGTTCAAGAAGCGCGCCGGGCGCCCGAGGTCGGCGATCAGCAGCGGCGGCGACGGCAGGACCGCGCCGAGCGCGACCCTGCGTGCGACCGCCGCCGAGCGGTGGTCGCCGGCGAGGTCGCAGGCCAGCGCGATGAACGACGAGCCGGCGGCGACGCCGCCGAACCAGAAGTACAGCGGCACTTCCCAGGTCCAGACCGGGGCGTTGATGACCGGCCCGTGGACGGGCGGCATCTCTCCGCCGCGCATCCGGCGGTTCGCCTGCCCGACGGCCGCGCGGTCGGCGGGCGCGCCGGCGTAGCGCGTGTCGTCCTTGAAGAGAAACGACCAGGCGGCATCGGCCCACCCGCCCCGCTGCAGCGCGACGCGGGCAGCCGGCTCTGCTCGCTGCCAACCGGCCGGGGCGCCGTGCGTCCCCAGCGCCGGCGAGCTGTCGCGGCCGGCGCCGTCCCCCGCGGAGCTCTCCGTCTCGCGCGCCGCCGCCGTCGGCGGCGGCTCGTCGGCCGGGGTGGCGACGGCCGGCGACGGCGTGTCGGTCAGCGACGAGCGCGGAACGCGCCGGTCGTCGTCGGCCTGGCTCATCGCTGCCACCTGCGCTGCGCGGCGCGCGCCGCCCAGCCGCGCGGCCCGCGCGGCGGCGGGCGGCGGGCGGCGAGGACGAAGGCCGCTGCCGCTCCGGCCGCTGCCAGCAGCCCTGCGCCGAACGCCGCCGCCGTGGCCGGGACGACGTTCTCCTGGATCGGCGACTCGGCATGTGCCGGCAGGCCGTAGATCTCGGGCGGGTGTGTCAGCAGGAAGAAGGCGCCCAGGCCGCCCGCGAGCTCGTCGTCGGGGTCGTCGCCGGCGCCGTAGAGGTAGGCGTCGGCGACGCCGCGCGCGTGCAACTCGCCGACGCGACGGGATGCGATCTCTACGAGCTCGTCGTAGGGCCCGAACTGGATCGAGTCGGTCGGGCACGACTTCGCGCACGCCGGCTCCAAGCCGTCCTCGAGGCGGTCGTAGCAGAGCGTGCACTTGGCGGCCCGGCCGTCGTCGTGGTCGCGCGCGACGACCCCGAACGGGCACGCGGGCACGCAGTAGCCGCAGCCGTTGCAGACGTCGGGCTGCAGGATCACCGTTTCGAACTCGGTGCGGATCAGCGCCCCCGTCGGACAGGCGTCGAGGCAGCCGGCGTTCGTGCAGTGCTTGCAGACGTCGGACATGAAGACCCAGTCGTCCATCGCGGCGACGGCGGCGGCGACGTCGACGCCGCCGTCGGCGGCGGCCTCGGCCAGGCTGACGAGATCGGGGGCCGTTCCCTCGCTCAGCCCGCCCGTCGCGGGGATCTGCGGCAGACGGCCGCCGCCACCGGCCGCAAGCCGGCGCGCGGCGTCGTCGCGCGCCTGCGGGGTCGGCTCGCTGACCTCGACGAAGCGCACGTGGCGCCACGTCGTCGCGTTCAACGCGCCCGTGTGGTCATACGAGCCGCCCTTGACGAACTGCGCGCCGTCGCCGGGCAGGTCGTTCCACTGCTTGCACGCGACCTCGCAGGCCTTGCAGCCGATGCAGACGGTCGTGTCCGTGAAGAAGCCCATCCGCTGGGCCTCGGGGCGCTCGATCGCGCGCTCGGTCGCCGAGGCGCGCGCCGTCACGTGGTCTCCGACGGGTACTCGGCGGGCGGATCGTCCTCGGCGGGCCCGATCGGCCGGTTCAGCCGCGCGTTCGCGAGCCTGACGGTCGTCGGGCGCTCGCGGCGACCCGCGCGGACGTTGCAGGAGAAGGCCTTGGACTCCTGGATGTTCACGTTGGGGTCGCCCGACAGGGCCCCCAGGTCGTTGGTGCTGTCGCCGCGGACGGCGCCCGTGAAGCCCCAGTGCCAGGGCAGGCACACCTGGTGCACGACGCGCCCGTCGAGCTTCAGCGGGCGCACCCGCGGCGTCACCCTCGCGCGCGCCTCGATCTCGCCGCGCGACGTCTCGATCGTCATCCAGCCGCCGTCCTCGATGCCGCGGTCGGCGGCCAGCGCCGGGTCCAGCTCGGCGAACATCTCGGGCTGCAGCTCGGCGAGCCAGGGCAGGTTGCGGCTCATCGCTCCGGCCGTGTGGTGCTCGGTCAGGCGGAAGCTCGTCGCGACGATCGGGTAGCGCGGGTCGCCGCTGGCGTTGTACGGGTTCTCCGGCCGCTGCCACTTGACGGCGGCCGGGTTCATGTGCAGCTGCGGGTACAGCGGATGCTCGAAGGGCGACTCGAACGGCTCGTAGTGCGTCGGCAGGGGGCCGTCGAGCAGGCCGCTCGGAGCGAACAGCCAGCCGCGCCCGTCGGGCAGCATGATGAACGGGTCGTCGCCGGAGATCGCGTCCATCGCCAGCGCGCCGGGCGGCGCCTGGTAATCCGGTCGCTTGTCGGGAGGGAAGTCGGGCACGTCGTAGCCCGTCCAGCGCTGCTTGCGGTCGTCCCACCAGACGTAGCGCTTGCGCTCCGACCACGGCCGTCCCTCCGGGTCGGCCGACGCGCGGTTGTAGAGGATCCGGCGGTTCAGCGGCCAGGCCCAGCCCCACTCCGGGGACACGACGCCGCCGGGTGCCGTCAGGTCGCCCGGATCGCGCCGGCGCGCCTGGTTGACGCCGTCCTCGAAGTAGCCGCTGTAGATCCAGCACCCGCACGCCGTCGAGCCGTCGTCCTTCAGCGCCGTGAAGGCGGGCAGCGGATCGCCCGTCGCGACGTCGTAGCCGTTGATCTCCCTCGCGACGGCCTCGACGTCGGGCTCGGCGATCTCGCCGTGCTCGGGGTAGTCCCACGACAGGTTGCGGATCGGCCAGTCGCGCTCGCGCTGCGAGCCGGCGTAGTGCGCGCGCACGCGCCGGGCGAGATGGTGCATGAACCACAGCTCCGAGCGCGCGTCGCCGGGCGGGTCGAGCGCCTTGTCGCGCCACTGCAGCAGCCGCTGCGTGTTCGTGAACGCGCCCTCCTTCTCGACGTGCGAGGCGGCCGGCATGAGGAAGACCTCGGTCTGGATGTCCTGCATCCGAAGCTCGCCGGACTGCACCTCCGGGCTGTCGCGCCAGAAGGTCGCCGACTCGATCTCGGCGAGGTCGCGCACGACGAGCCACTTCAGGCTCGCCAGGGCGCGGCGCTGCAGGCCCGAGTGCTGCGAGCCGACGGCCGGGTTCTGGCCCATCAGGAACAGCCCCTCGAGGCCGCCGTCGAGCGCGCGCAGCATCGTCGCGAAGTGCGAGTGATTGCCCGTCAGCTTTGGCAGGTGCGCGAAGCCGAACTCGTTGCCGGGCGTCGCGGCGTCGCCGAACCACGCCTTGAGCAGGGAGACGAGGTAGGTCTCGTAGAACGCCCACCAGCCGCGCTTCTTGCCGCTCGCGTCGACGTGGTCGTGCAGCGACGGCGGGTCGGCGCCCGCGCGCGGCATCTCCAGGTAGCCCGGCAGGATGTCGAACAGCGTCGGGATGTCGGTCGACCCCTGGATCGACGCGTGCCCGCGCAGCGCCATGATGCCGCCGCCGGGACGGCCGATGTTGCCGAGCAGCAGCTGCAGGATCGCCGCCGTGCGGATGATCTGCACGCCGGCCGTGTGCTGCGTCCAGCCGACGGCGTAGCAGAGGGCGGTCGTGCGCTCGCGCCCCGAGTTGCGCACGAGCGCGTCGGCGACGGCGCGGAAGTCCTGCGGCGAGATGCCGCAGACGCGCTCGACGAACTCCGGGGTGTAGCGCGCGAAGTGCCGGCGCAGCACCTGAAAGACGCAGCGCGGGTGCTCGAGCGTGTCGTCGCGCGGGACGCCCGCGTTCTCGTACTGCCATGTCGCCGGGTCGTACGTCGCGGTCTCCGGGTCGAAGCCCGAGAACAGCCCGCCGAGGTCCTCGGTGTCCTGGAAGTCCTCGCGCAGGATGGTCGGCGCGTTCGTGTAGTTGACGACGTAGTCGCGGAAGTAGCCCTCCGTCTCGATCACGTGCCGGATCATCCCGCCGAGGAAGGCGATGTCCGTCCCCGAGCGGATGGGGACGTGGAAGTTGGAGACCGCGCTCGTCCTCGTGTAGCGCGGGTCCACGTGGATGATGTCGGCGCCCCGTAACCGCGCCTCCATCACCCACTGGAATCCCACGGGATGGTTTTCGGCCATGTTCGAGCCGATGTCCACGATGCAGTCGGAGTTTGCGAGGTCCTGCTGGAAGGTCGTCGCCCCTCCCCTACCCAAC
The DNA here is from genome assembly GCA_019348575.1 of Actinomycetota bacterium. Next base: position 8,775 of record JAHWJE010000037.1, read on the forward strand.
GAGGTCCCGAGACTCGGGACCGTGGAGGAGTGTCATATCCTGGCCTGGTTCTCCACCTGGATGGCGCCCATCGCGGTGTAGAACTTCTTCATCAGGTAGTTCTCTTCG
>JAHWJE010000380.1 GCA_019348575.1 Actinomycetota bacterium
ACCGCACCCCCCGCGACCACGGGAACGATGGACGAGAACGTCGAGTCCACGGACAAGGCCAACAACCAGTTCGTGGGCTGTGAGCTGACGAGTGACAACGACGGCCCGACCGGCGTCGGCTCGACCGGCGCCGGCACCGGAGGTGCGGAAACCGTCAGTGCGACCGATTGCTTCACGTTCACCTATGACACCAACGACCGCTTCTTCATCGCGATCGACGCGACCGATCCGAAGTTCGACGAGGCGGAAACCGAGCGGCTGCTGCAATCGCTCAATCCGATCACGCTGGAAAGGTTCACCGACTGACCATGGCCGAGGAACGCGACCATCGCGAGGAAGTCGCCGCCGCCGACCAGGGCGCCAGGAGCACGGTTGCGCCAGCGGGCGCCGGCGCTGCCGGTCGCCGCGCGGCTGGCGCGCACACTCGCCGGGCGCGGACACGTCGCGCGCAGCTCGGGCCGGCTCGTCATCGTCCAGCTCGCGGCCGCCTGCGACGAGGCCGCCGCCGAGGCGCTGCGGGTGAGCGCGGCGGCAGGCGCGGCGCCGACCGTCCTTGCGCTCGCGGGACCGCGCGCGGCGGCATTCGACGTGCTGTTGAGCGACCAGGATCTTGTCGTGGTCGCGGTTGCGCGCGACGCCGCCCCCGCGCTGGGTCAGCTTGCGGTCGCGGGCCTCGAGCGCGGCCTTGCGTGCGAGATCGCGCCCGCGCATCTCGGCCGCACGCTGGCAGCCGCCGGCGTCGCCCTCGTGCCCTCTGCACGCCGTGCGCTCGCGGCGCCGGTGGCGGCGCTGCCGCGATGAGCGGCGGACGGGGAGATCGCGAGGCCGGGCAGGCGACGATCCTGCTGCTCGGGCTCACGATGGCGGTGCTCCTGGGGGCACTCGTGCTCGGTGCGATCGCGCGCGGCATCGGCGTCCAGAGCGACGAGCAGCGGGCCGCGGATCTCGCCGCGCTGGCGGGCGCGCGGGCGATGCACGACGCGTACGCGGGGCTCTTCGAGCCGCCGGTGATCGGCGGGCGCGCGAACAGCGCGCACCTCGAGCGCGCGGAGTACGTCGACCGCGGTCGTCGCACCGCTCTGCTGACCGCCCGCCGCAACGGCGCACGCGACGTTCGCGTGAGCTTTCCCGACGACGAGACATTCGCCCCGGTTCGCGTGCGGGTGGAGGTGCGCGACGCGGTCGAGGTCGGCGGCGGCGAGAGCGTTGCGGCCGGGGCGCGCGCCGAGGCCGAGCTCGCGCCGCCCGCGCAGCTCGCGTTCGAAGGCGCGGGCGCGGGCGAGTATCGTGGGCCGCTGGCGCACCGGCAGGGCAAGCCGATGCGGCCGGACGTCGCGGCCGCATTCGATCGCATGCACAGCGCGGCGCGGCGCGACGGCGTGCCGCTCGTCGTGGTCAGCGCCTTTCGCTCGAGCGCCGAGCAGGCCGTCCTGTTCGCCCGCCACCCAGACCCGAAGTGGGTGGCGCCGCCGGGCCGGTCGTTGCACCGCCTGGCCACGGAGCTTGACCTCGGACCGCCGGGCGCCTACGGCTGGCTGGCGGCCAATGCCAAGCACTTTCACTTCGTTCAGCGGTACTCGTGGGAGCCGTGGCACTACGGATTCACCCTGAATGCCGGTACATCCTCGGTCGGGTTCGGCGCGCGAGCCGGCGGTGCAGACGGCGAGGCGGGGCGTGCGATGCCGTCGTTCGTGCCGGCGCAGTTCGCAGCCCCGCTGGCGCGCTCGGCGCAGCGCTGGAACGTGTCGGGGGCGCTGCTCGCCGCGCAGATCATGGCGGAGTCGAACTTCAACCCGTTCGCGCGCTCGCCGGCGGGCGCGCGCGGGATCGCGCAGTTCATGCCGGGCACCGCCGCCGCGATCGGGCTGCGCGACCCGTTCGACGCGGAGGCCTCGATCGACGCCCAGGCGCGCCTGATGCGCGACCTGCTGCGCCGGTTCGGTTCGGTCCCGCTCGCGCTCGCGGCCTACAACGCCGGTCCCGCGCCGGTGGCCGCGTGCGGCTGCGTGCCGCCCTATCGCGAGACGCGCGGGTACGTCGCGCGGATTCTCGGCCTGCTGGGCGGGGTGGGCGAGGCGGTCGCCGGCGGCGGGCTGGAGGTGCGTCTCGTGAAGTGATGCGCGACGGCGGGTCGCCGGGAAGCGACGCGCGTCGCCAGCGGCCGGCGATCCAGCACTGCCGGCCGCTGCGCTGCCGATGCTCGCGGCGCCTCGGCCGCTACGCCTGCGTCGCCTCGGCCGCTGCGCCTGCGTCGCCTCCGCCGGCTTCCAGCCGGCGCGCGGGTCCGGGAGCGGCGTCAGCCGGGCGGCGATCTCCTCGCGGCGCGGCTCGAGGAACGGCGGCAGGATGAGCTTCGTGCCGAGCTCCTCGACGGGTCCGTCGACGGTGAAGCCGGGCTCGCGCGTCGCCAGTTCGTAGAGCACCCCGCCCGGCTCGCGGAAGTACAGCGAGTGGAAGTAGTGGCGGTCGACGTAGCCCGAGTTGGGGATGCCGGCGCTCGTCACGGTGTCGATCCAGCTCGGCATGTCGGCGTCGGTCGTGGCCCACGCGATGTGGTGAACCGTGCCCGCGCTCTGGCGCCCGCGCGCGTCGGGCGCGGGATCCCATGCGATCCAGCCGCCGCGACGCTCGCCGCGCAGCTCGAACGTCTCGCCCTCGCCCGCGCGGCGCGTGGC
>JAHWJE010000381.1 GCA_019348575.1 Actinomycetota bacterium
GTCTCCTGCGGATCGGCGACGCGCAGCACGACATGGTCGAGGTCGTAGTCGATCGCGCCCCCGGCCACGAGCGTGAACCCGAGACCGAGACCTTCGGGACCTTCGAACGCGATCAGGTCGGGGCCGTCCTCCTCGAGCTCGATCCCGGGGGGAAGCGACGCCACGGCGTGTTCGAGGTCGGCGACGCGCAGCACGAGGCGAGCGAGCGCAGCCGGCTCTCTGGGCCCTTGCGCCGGAAGCAGCCTCAGCTTCGCGGCGCGAGGATCGGCACCGACGAGGACCCCGTCGGCGCTGCGCGCGAGTTCCCGCATTCCGATGTGGTCGCACAGGAACGCTGCCATCGCCCCGGGGTCTGCCAGCGCGAGCGCGACGTGGTCGAGCGCGAGCAGATCGATCGCGGTATGGGCCTGCGCAGCGGTCTCTGCTGGATCGTTGCGCGCCATGCCGTCTCGGTGAGCACTGGTGACAGAACCTGACGACCGGAGTCGATCCGGCTCTCCAACCAGGTCGTCGATACCCGCGCCGAACGGCTGGACGCCGCCGTTTTCGTCGTTCGACGGTCGCGTGTCGCGGGGTCGTCGGGGATCTTCGGCCAGCCGCCGCGTGATCGCCGCGCGCGCGTGTTCGAACGCTGCGGGGTCGCGGCTGATTCGGAAGCGCTGGTTGCCCGCCGTGAGGATCGCGTGCAGTTCAAAGGCGAGCTGCCGTGCGTCGCCGTCGGTCAGCCGCCTGGCATGGGCACGTGCGACGGCGTGTTCGAGCGCGGTCAGTTGTCGCTGGATGGCGGCGGCGAGCGCGTCGTGCACAGGGCCCTCGCGGTTGGCGAACTCGGTGCCGGCGGTGACGAACGGGCAGCCGCCGGCGAATACCTCGCGCTCGTAGTAGGAGATCCAGCGCTCCAGCAGGGCGTCGAGAGGGTCGTCACCGAGATCGAGCACATGCTCTTCGAAGATGCGCCACGCGCAGTCGATCGTCGCAAGCTGAAGATCTTCCTTCGAGGTGAAGTACGCGTACAGGCCGCTCTTGCTCATCCCCATCGAGGCGGCCAGGCCCCCGATCGAGACCTGGTCGAGCCCGCCGAGCGACGCCAGATCGGCGGCGCGCTTGAGGATCGCGCGCCGGCGTCGTTGTCCGCTCACGCGTGGCAGGCGGACCTCCGTGCTCGATGAGGATCGGCTCACAGGGCAAGCGTAGTGGCAGGCGGTTCAGTCGCGCGATGATTTGAACGAACGGTCGTGCTAACGTCGATGTGATGCGTCTGCAAGAGCGAGTCTGCCGGGTACTGGACCACCGCGCGCGCATCGCGAGCGCGCGCGACTTGCGCGAGGCACTCTAGATGGGCGAGGACCACGAGCAGGAGCTGAAGGAGCATCGAATGAAGCGTCTGAGTGCTGACCCGGCTTCGGCGTCGGCGCCAAGTTGCGACTACACGACTGGCTGCATCACGTGCGGGGATGTCGCGGTTCCGCTGACGGTCATTCGCCTCGACGAGGAGCGCGGGCTGGCACTGTGTGCGGATCAGGACGGGAACGCGGAGACGGTCGAGACGGACCTGGTCGCCCCGGTGGCGCCCGGGGACCGGCTTCTCGTCCATGCGGGCACGGCGATCGCGCGGCTCAACGAGGAGGCTTTTGGATGAAGTACGTAGACGAGTTTCGCGATCCTGCGCTCGGGGAGGTGTTGGCCCGCGAGATCCTCGGTCTTGTCGAGCCGGGTCGCCATTACAAGTTCATGGAGGTCTGTGGCGGCCATACGCACTCGATCTACAAGTACGGGATCGATGATCTGCTGCCTGCCAACGTGGAGCTCGTGCATGGTCCGGGTTGCCCGGTCTGCGTGATCCCGATGGGCCGCGTCGACGATGGGATCGCGCTGGCGCATCAGCCTGACGTGATCTTCACGTGCTTCGGCGACATGCTGCGCGTGCCGGGCTCGGACGGGACGCTGCTGGACGCCAAGGCCGAGGGCGCCGACGTCCGGATGGTGTACTCGCCGCTGGACGCGCTGCGGATCGCCAAGGCCAATCCCGACCGCCCGGTGGTCTTCTTCGCGATCGGCTTCGAGACGACCGCCCCGTCCACGGCGCTGACGCTGAAGCGTGCGAAGGCAGAGGGCGTGTCGAACTTCTTCTGCATGTGCAACCACGTCACGATCGTGCCGCCGCTGCGCGCGCTGCTGGACTCACCGGACCTGCGCCTCGACGGCTTCATCGGTCCGGGCCACGTGTCGACCGTCGTCGGCGTGCGGCCGTTCGAGTTCATCCCGGCGGAGTACGGCAAGCCGATCTCGGTCGCCGGCTTCGAGCCGCTGGATGTGCTGCACTCGATCCACATGATCCTCACGCAGCTCAAGGAGGGCCGCTGCGAGGTCGAGAACCAGTACGCGCGCGTGGTGCCCTACGACGGCAACCCGCGCGCGCTGCAGGTGATGTCCGAGGTCTTCGACCTGCGGCCGCACTTCGAGTGGCGCGGGATGGGCTTCATCTCGCAGAGCGGGCTGAAGCTGTCCGAGGCCTATGCCGACATGGACGCCGAGCTGCAGTACGCGGTCCCCGGCATCCGCGTCGCCGACCCGAAGGCCTGCCAGTGCGGCGAGGTCCTCAAGGGTGTCATCAAGCCGTGGGAGTGCAAGGTGTTCGGCTCGGGCTGCACCCCCGAGCGCCCG
>JAHWJE010000382.1 GCA_019348575.1 Actinomycetota bacterium
GCGCCCTTGCGCACGCGGAACTTGACGAGCGAGTACAGCAGCACGCCCTCCACGCCGACGAAGACGACGACGGCGACGGCGAGGATCAGCTTGTAGAGGGTGTCGATGTTCTCGGCATTGACCGATCCGCCGCCGGACTCCGGCGTCCAGAAGTCCGCCGACGCGCCCGTCGCGAGCACGAGGGCGCCCGTCAGCGCTGCCAGGAGCGTGAGGGCGAAGACGCGGCGACGGGTGCGGGGCCGGACGGGAGCCAAGGCGGGCGGGGATTGTATTCATGCGGCGGCGATCTGCTGTTCCGATGGCGCGGGGGCCGTCGCCGGCCGCGCGAGGATCACCCGCGCGCCCGCTGCCTGTCACGCAGACCGCACCGCAGCGCGTCGTCCTCGGCGGCGCTGCGCTCGGCGTCGAGCAGCTCGGTCGCGAGCTGATGGTTCCAGGCGTTGAGCGCGTCGGGCCGGTTCAGGCGGATCGTCGCGGCGCCGCCGCCGCGTTCGAGCTCGACCGTCTCGTACATCCACCGAGAAGCTACCTTGCACTGATGGCCCGTCCCGTGATCGGCATCTGCACCCCGCTCGAGCGCGCGCGCTGGGGGGCGTGGGATCTCGACGCGTTCCTGCTGCCGCGCAGCTACGTCGACGCGGTCAACCGAGCCCGCGCGCTCGCGCTGCTGCTCGCGCCCGACCCCGTGCTCGTCGAGGATCCCGACGAGGCGCTTGACCGCATCGACGGGCTGATGCTCGCCGGAGGCGCCGACGTCGACCCCGCGACCTACGACGCCGAGCGCCACCCCGAGACGGTCGGCTGCGTTCCCGAGCGCGATCGCTTCGAGGTCGCGCTCGTGCGTCGCGCGCTTCAGCGCGACGTGCCGGTGCTCGCGATCTGTCGCGGCATGCAGGTGATGAACGTCGCCTGCGGCGGAACGCTTCATCAGCACCTGCCCGACCTGCTCGGCCACGAGGAGCACCGCCGCGTGCTGGGCAGCTTCGACGGTGCCGACCACGACGTGCGCCTGGCTCCCGACTCGCTTGCCGCGCGCGCGGCGGGAGAGGAGCTGCACGCGACGAAGTCCCACCACCATCAGGGCATCGACCGCCTCGGGGAGGGTCTCGTCGTGACGGGGTGGGCGGTCCTCGACGATCTGCCGGAGGCGATCGAGCTGCCCGCCAACGAGTTCGCGCTCGGCGTGCAGTGGCATCCGGAGGCCGACGAGACGAGCCGCCTGATCGGCGCGCTCGTCGAGCACGCCGCCGCCCGCGTACGCTGAGGTCGCGTCAGGCGAACGCTTCCGTACGGTCCGCCGCCGTACCTATACTCGCCCGTGCTCGCGCGCGGAACGAGGACGATGGACAGGAAGGTCACGCCCCCGGAGGTCGATCCACCAAAACCCGACGAGGAGCAGGACGATCTCGACGAGGCGATGCCGCGCGTGCAGATCACGCGGCGCCGCCTCGTGCTCGGAGTGTTGTTCGTCGTCGCGGCGGTCGCGTTCCTGTACTTCGTCCTGCCGCAGCTCGCCGACCTCAGGGAGCAGAGCGAGCAGGTCGGCGAGGGCAACCGCCGCTGGCTCGGCGTCGCGTTCGTGTTCACGGTCGCGTCGTTCGGCGGCTACGTGATGATGTTCCAGGGCATCTTCGTGCGCGCCGGCACGTCCGCGGGCGCCCGCATCGATTGGCGTGCGAGCTACCAGATCACGATGGCGGGGCTGGCGGCCACGCGCCTGTTCGCGACGGGCGGCGCGGGCGGGATCGCCCTGACGGCGTGGGCACTGCGGCGCGCCGGCATGCCGCGCCGCAAGGTCGCCGACAAGACGCTTGCCTTCCTGATCCTCACCTACGCGGTCTACATGGCCGCGCTCGTCATCTGCGGCTTCGGGCTGTACTACGACCTCCTGCCGGGACCCGGTCCGTTCGCCATCACGCTGATCCCCGCGGTCTTCGCGCTGCTGGCGATCGCGGCCGCACTCGGCCTGTCGCGCGTGCCGCCGGACCTGCAGCGCCGGCTGGAGGGCTTCGCGAGGCGCGGCGGGCGGCTGGCGCGCATCGCCCAGCGCCTGTCCAATGCGCCCGCCGCGTTCTCGGCCGGGATGCGCGAGGCGATCGTCCATCTGCGCCAGCGCGATCCGGCGCTGCTGGGCGCGGTCGCCTGGGTGGCGCTCTCGCTGGTGATCTTCATGGTCTCCGCCCTCGTCCAGCGCCAGGGGGTCGACGACGAGGCCGGCTCGGTGACCGTAACGAGCCACAAGGGCACCCAGATCGTGTCCAAGGCGGTCCTCATCACGGGCGGCATCGGTACGTTCACGCCGCGGCCGCTGCCCGACGCCGACGAGTTCGAGGGCCGGGGGCTGCGTTACTTCGTCCCCAAGCTCGACGAGCTCGAGGGTCATCCCCGATAGCACCACCTCGGCCTCGGCCAGGAGCCGTTGACGCCGTCTGACCAGGAACTTTCGGCGCTGGACAAGCGCCGCGAGCCGTTGGCCGGCCTCGTCGGTGATCGCCGGCAACGCCGGCGGCAACCCCGCTTCGGCCACGGTCTCCCGCGCGATCGCGAGCGCGTCCTCCCAGTCGGTCTTGGCCCGCCGCCGACGTCGGCGGCCCTCGGCCGTGCGGAGAGCATTCACCTCGCGGACGTCATGACCGGACCGGGTCAATGCCATCGTCAGAT
>JAHWJE010000383.1 GCA_019348575.1 Actinomycetota bacterium
CGCGCCCGACCGGTGCAGCGGATCTACGTGAGCCGCTCCCCACGTCGGCGGATAAACAGCGCCACCGACGCGGCGGCTAGGGCACCCAAGCTATCGGCGATCAGGTCACCGATCGTGTCGGCCATGGTGAACTTGTCGACGAAGTACCACTCGAAGATCTCCCACAAGGCGCCCACCGTCACCCCCAGCGTGAACACCGAGGTCGTCAAGGCGATGGCCCTCTGTCGGGGGACGGCGCCCTGGTAGAACAGGAAGAAGAACGCTAGGCTCACCGAAAAGGTCGTGAAGGCGTGTATCGGCTCGTCGTAGGGGACCCCTGCGTCGAACAACTCGAAGACGTACCCCAGCGCGCCCAGCAGCGCCGCGAGCGCGAACAGGGCGTCGAACAGGTGGGGGCGCGGATCCTCGCGCAGGACGTAGGCGAAAGACAGCGCGAGGAAGACGGCGACGATGAACGCCGCGGTTGCCTCCCCTCGTACCAGCAGCCACGCAACCGCGAGCCCTAGGGCGAGGCGCGCGGCGAGGAGGACGGGCTCGGCGAGCTGTACGACCGCCACGGGCGCGTCGCGTACGGGCTCGCGCTCCGCGTCGTACGCGACGCGGCGCTTGCGGAGGCGGTCGCCTCCGGGAACTTCGAAGCTCTCGGCACGCGCCTCGCGACGCTGTGCCGCTACGCGCTCAAGCTGACGCCGGTTACCGATGAGAAGTGGGTGGGTGACACCAAGCGCTGGCGCGAGCATGGCAACGTGACGGAGCTGTTCCCCCTCCCGGCGCAGACGCCCTGGCCCGCGGGCACGGTGGCGCCGCTCACGGTCGCGGTGAAGCCGGTCGACCTGGGCCCGGCGGACCATACCGAGAAGCTCGGCGCCCTGTTGGAGGTGGAGCCGAACGACACGCCGGAGCAGGCGCAGGCGGCCCTTGCCGAGGACAAGGCGCAGCTCATCGACGTGCGCGAGCCCTACGAATGGGAGGCCGGGCGGATCGAGGGCGCCCTGCACATCGAGCTCGAGCACCTCGCGTCGAACGCCGGCAAGATCGACACCGACCGGCCGGTGATCTTCCAGTGCCGTCTCGGGTCGCGCTCGGCGATGGCCGCGCAGGCCTTCCGCGGCGTCGGGATCGACGCCTACTCGATGGCCGGCGGCCTGCAGCGCTGGGCCGACGAGAACCGCCCGCTCGTGCCCGAGGGCGGGCACGTCGCCGACCACTGACCATCCGTCCACCGGGGGGTGGCACGCGCCACGCGCGGGTAGACAGGCCGGTACCGCCCACAAAGGAGCTCCATGTACATCGGTCTCGGCACGCTGCTGCTCATCATCATCCTGGTGATCATCCTGCTCTGACACGAAAGGCCCGCTCGCCGAGCGGGCCTTTCGTGCTTCTGCCGACGAGAGCGAGGCGCGTCAGAGCTTGATGACCTGCACCGCCTTGGGCCCCTTGTCGCCCTGCTCCTCCTCGTACTCCACTCGCGCGCCTTCGCTGAGCGAGCGGAAACCGTCCGAGACGATCCCCGTGTGATGGACGAAGAGATCGCGGCTGCCCTCGTCGGGCGTGATGAAACCGAACCCCTTGTCGTCACTGAACCACTTGACGGTGCCGGTTGGCATGAGGCGTCCTCCCCGAATGATCCGCGTGCTGCGTAGCCGAGGAGAGCCGAGGCCCGAATCTGCGACGCGCGCGCTGCTTCGCCGGGTCTCACCCGGCCCGTTCCGGGCGGCAACGTACCACGCAACCCCGGCGCAAGCGGGCCGAGTTCTCCTACGATCCGTGTCGACCCTGCGAGCGGAGGAGAACACGATGGCCGACGAGGAAGCCCACCTGCTGCCGTCCGAGGCGGCCGGCTGAGATGCGGCGCGCCGCCGTCGCCGGTCTGGCTGTCGCGCTCGCGCTCGGTGGCTGCGGCGAGGCCGACGAGCCCGCCGCACAGCGCACGGGAACGACGGCCGGCGTCGTCGAGCTCACCATCGTCTACGACGACGGCTCGGGACGCAAGCAGATCGGCACCCTGACCTGCCGCGGCGGCGAGCGCCGTGCCGAGGGAGCGCTCGAGGGCCGCGCCCCCGCCGCGGAGCTGTGCGCGCAGGCGCGCGGCATCTCCGAGCTGCTGACGACGAAGCCAGACGAGGCCAGAGCCTGCACGCAGATCTACGGCGGGCCCGAGACGGCGCTCGTGACCGGCATGATCGACGGCAAGAAGGTCAACCGCCGCTTCCGCCGCACGAACGGCTGCGAGCTCGCCGACTTCAAGCGCGCCGCAGGACTGCTGCAGCCGTAGCAAGACCGCTCCAGGCGGCGCCGGCCATCACGAGCGCGCCGGCGAGCCGCCGATGGCCGAGCCCGGCGGCGACGAGACCGCCGGCGCGCACCGGCCCGGGCAGCGCCACGTGAAGCGGGTCCTGGCCGAGATGGGAGGGAAGAACGCCCTGATCGTCGACGACGACGCGGATCTGGACCAGGCCATACCTGCCGCCGCCTACTCGGCCTTCGGCTACGCCGGCCAGAAGTGCTCTGCCGCGTCGAGGCTCATCGTGTTGGAGGGTGTCTACGACGAGGTGGTCTCCCGCCTGACGGGGGCGGCCCGCGAGCTACGGGTGGGCCACCCACGGGACATGGGCGTCCAGGTGGGACCGCTCATCGATGCCGAGGCTCATGCGCGAGT
>JAHWJE010000384.1 GCA_019348575.1 Actinomycetota bacterium
GGAGTCCAAGCTTCCCGGGAAGGGCAAGCGGCGGCGGCGAGCGGCGAAGAGCTCCGTCGAGGCGATGTCGCTGTCCGAGCTCGAGCAGACGATCGTCGAGCTCGAGGAGGAGATGCTCGCGGCCGCCGAGGAGCTGCGCTTCGAGTACGCCGCGCGCGTGCGCGACGAGATCCGCGACCTGCGCCGCGAGCTGCTGGCCGCGCAGGCCAACGAGGCGCCGGCCTGAGCCTGACCGGCGCGCCGCTGCAGGACGCCGTCCTGGCCTGGTACGACGCGACCGGGCGCGACCTGCCGTGGCGGCGCACGCGCGATCCGTACGCGGTCCTCGTCTCGGAGTTCATGGCGCAGCAGACGCAGGTCGCGCGCGTGCTCGAGCGCTACGAGCGGTGGCTGCAGCGCTGGCCGACGGCGGCCGCGCTGGCCGCGGCGACGCCGGCGGACGTCCTCGCGCAGTGGGTCGGCCTGGGCTACAACCAGCGAGCGTTGCGGTTGCGCGCGGCATGCGTGATCGTCTCGCGCGACGGCTGGCCGCGCGCGAGCAGCGGCCTGCGCGCGCTGCCGGGCGTCGGCCCGTACACCGCCGCCGCGGTCGCCTCGTTCGCGTTCGGCGAGCGGGTGGCGGCGGTCGACACGAACGTGCGGCGCGTCGCGGCGCGGCTCGGCGCCGAACCGCAGGCGCTGCTGCCGATCGTCCGCCACGCCGACTGGAACCAGGCGGCGATGGAGCTCGGGGCGCGCGTCTGCACAGCCCGTTCACCGCGCTGCGCTGCGTGCCCCGCCGCCTCGTGGTGTCCGTCGAAGGGCCAGGTCACAACGCTGCCGCGGGCGCCGTCGGCGTCGCGCCCGCGCTTCGAGGAGACAGATCGCTGGGCCCGTGGTCGCGTGATCGCCGCGCTCGCGGCGGGGGACGGACTGCCGGCGCAGATCGCTCCCGACCGGCTCGCGCGCGTGCTGAGAGCGCTCGAGCGCGACGGCCTCGTAGAGCGCGGGCCGTCGGGGGTAGGACTCCCCGGACAGACCCACTAGGGTCTGGCGCGCTCGTCCGTCCGCGAAGAACCCTCACGGAGGCACCGTTGGCCCTCGACCGTCAGTTCATCGAGAAGAGAGACTTTCCCTTCAGCCGCCGCGGGTACGAGCCCGCGGCCGTCGACGCCCACCTTGCCGCGATCGCGCGCGAGGTCGAGGCGCTCAAGCGCGCTCAGACGTGGGCACCGCCGGCGGCGCCCGCCGCTCCGGCCGAGCGCGGCGAGTCGCTCGCCGCCGTCGCGAGCGCGCAGGTGCAGGCGATCGTCGAGGCCGCCGAGTCGAGCGCCGCGGCGATCGAGCGCGAGGCGCGCGAGCATGCCGAGCAGACCGCGCAGGACGCCGCGCGCGAGGCGCAGCGGATCCGCGACGAGGCGATCGAGCGCTCGCAGGAGCACGTCGGCAAGGTCCACGAGGCGACCGCGCTCATGCTCCAGCGCGTCGACGCGATGGAGAGCGAGCTCGGCGCGCTCGTCGAGTCGCTGCGCACCGGCGCCAACCGCCTGAACGCCGACCTCTCGCTGCTGTCGGGCAACATGGGCGAGCTGTACGAGGCCGCCGGCCGATCGTCCAGCGCCCCGCTGCCCGCCGCGCCGATCGTCGAGGACGTCCTGATCGTCGAAGACGCCGACGTCGTCGAGGTCGTCGACGAGGCTCCCGACGCCGAGCCGGCCGGCGAGGCCGGTCCGAAGGCAGCCGGTGGCGGCGACGACGAAGAGGATCTCGAGGGGGCGCGGCTGATCGCGCTGAACATGGCGCTCAACGGCCAGTCGCGCGCGGAGACCGACAGGTACCTGGCCGAGAACTTCGATCTCACCAACCGCGCCGCGCTGCTCGACGAGGTCTACGCGACCGTCGAGGGGTAGAGGTCAGCAGCCGGCGCGGCGACGGCGCTGCGCGGACTGGTCGCGCTCCGCGCAAGAAGGTCCTCGTGGTCCTCGCTGCTCATGCGGGTGCCTGGTGATGAAACGCGAGCTTCCACGCCCCGCCGCGGCGCACGAACGTGCTGCTGATCACCGCCGAGTACGGCTCGTCGCCGGCTCGCCGGGCAGCGGCCAGGTACACGACGACGCCGCAGTCCTCGGTCAAGGCCACGACTCGCGGCTCCTTGATCTCGAACGTCGACCATGGCTGCGCTGACTCCATCGCCGCGATCGCGTCGTCTCTCGACATCACCCCGAACGGGAACGCCATCAGGGCGTCGGCTGCGAGGTGCTCGCGGTAGTACTCGCCGCCGCGGCCCGCGACCAGCGCCTCCCCGCCCTCGCGCTCGAGTTCCACCAGCATCTGCTCCAGATCAGCCACGCGATCGCTCCTTCGTTTGCGCCTGCGTCCCGGCGCGGCTGCGGGTACCCGCTCCCCGCGGGCGCGGATCGCGCTCTCCTCGGCGCGAGCGACTGTCGGCGGCGCACTAGCGCGCCCGATGCAGGAAGGCGACCAGCTGCCGGGACTTGCCGTCGCCGCGGGTCAGCACGACGCGCCGCAGGCCGCCGAAGTCCCTCACCGCGGCGCGGTAGCGGTCGACCCGCGCTCGTCGCTCGCTGCCCGCCCACCGCCGCGCGAGCGCGCGTGCCCGCGGGCAAGGCAGGGCGCGCCCGATCGCGCGCACGTCGTGCACCCGGCGGCGCGTCT